>JAZGFF010000025.1:0-4039 GCA_036479095.1 Rhizobiaceae bacterium
CGGGGGTTGGGGTTAGTCCTTGGACGGTTTTCGCCCAGGGGGTGACGAACATCACGGGCTGGAGTCTTGGGTTTTCTACCTTTGTTATCAGCGTAGCCGTTTTGCTTTGCTGGATTCCACTTCGCCAAATCCCCGGCATCGGAACAATCCTAAACGCCATCATCATCGCCGCCGTTTTTGAGTTCCTCCTCCCTTATATTCCCGCCCCCGGAGGTTTGGCCTTACAAATTCCAATGGCCATTCTTGGGGTGCTGGTCACGGGCTTCGGCGGGGCGCTTTATCTGATCGCCAACCTCGGCCCCGGTCCCAGAGACGGGCTGATGACGGGGTTACAACAACTCAGTGGTTTCCCCATCGCTTGGGTGCGGAGCGGCATTGAGTTCACCGTCATCATTATCGGCTGGTTTCTCGGCGGCACGGTAGGTCTTGGCACGATCCTGTTTGCCGTCGGCATTGGCCCCGCGATGGCCGCAAGCATGTATGGGTTGAACCAGGTATTTGGGAAAAAATAAGCTGCGGAAATACACCAAATAACTACTTTAAAATTCGGTCACCACCGTAACCCCAACCCCTTGAAACTCATCCATGCTTGTCAGCGCCCCTATTGATTGTTCAAGGGTGATTGTATTTTTGACCAATTTTTCAGGTGACAATTTACCAGCTTGGATCATCGTGAACATGGCATCATAACGATGGGCTTGCATGCCGTGGCTGCCAACAATTTTTAACTCATGGGCAATTACACGCGCCATAGGAATTTGCGGTTTGGTATGTTCGCCGAGCATCAGTCCAACTTGAACATGGGTGCCTCTGCGTCTTAAATTACTAATGGAATTATAACAGGTTGTTGGGTGGCCAAGGGCATCGAGCGAAACATGGGCACCGCCGCCGGTTAGATCACGCACAGCGCGCCCCACGCTAGCTGTTTTGCTAGCATTCACCGTGTGTATAGCCCCCATTGTTTTTGCGAGTTCCAATTTATCATCGGTGATATCAACCGCAATAACATTCGCACCAATCGCATTTGCAATCATGATTGCTGAAAGACCCACCCCACCGCAGCCATGCACCACAACCCATTGGCCTGCCATCACTTGGCCTTGGTCAACAACCGCGCGAAAGGAGGTGACGAACCGACAACCAAGGCTTGCAGCCGTAGCAAAATCCATGGCTTCTGGTAGGGCAACAAGATTGGTGTCGGCAAAGTCTATACCCACATATTCAGCGAATGATCCCTTCGATGAAAAGCCCGGTTGAAACTGATCAGGACAGACATGCTGGTTACCGGAGTGACATTCAAAACAGGAACCACACCCAGCCACGAATGGTACCGTTACCCGCGCCCCAACTTCCCACTTACGAACGTTTTTCCCAACAGCTTCAATGACACCAGCAAATTCATGGCCAGGAATATGGGGAAGTTTTATCCCCGGATCATGTCCCATCCATCCATGCCAATCACTACGGCAAACCCCCGTTGCCATAACCCGAACAACCACACCATCGGGGCTGGGCGCTGGATCATCAACCGATTGAACCGTGGGTTCCTGCCCAAAACCTTCGTAAACAACAGCTTTCATTGTGGAATCCTTCTCGTCATTCCTTACCGCCCATAAAGCATCATCCACCGTTGCACGGCTTTTGCGGCAATGGCTGCCATTGCTTCTGCGTTAGGTCTTGCCCCGATCTCCCCTAGCAATAGCCTTCGTTGTCGATCGCCTACCAATAGTCCAATCAAATTTTCCAACGCCTCATCAGCGCTGTGGATGGCAAATTCTCCAGCTTCATTGCCTTCTTGGAATAGGTTAATGAAGGGCTTGGCGACTTGCTCGTTCCAATCAGCTAAAACTGCTGTACCGAGGCTGGAATGATCAGCGCAGGCCTGTGCCATCGCAACCCGATTAACCACCAACACCGCTTCCCCCGTCAAAATATCAAGCAACAGCGTGCAATGCGCTTTTAACCGTGCTTCCAGATTTCCCTCGGCATTTTGAAAGCCCGAGTTAAGCACTTCGTTCATGCCCCGCGCTTGTTCTGCGACGAGGGCCAACATGATGCCATCCCGATCACCAAACCAGTTGTAGAGAGTTTCCTTCGAGCAATGGGCTTCTTCAGCAATTTGCGCTGTGGTGATGTCTGCGCCATGCCGACGCAATAGGCGCAAAGTCGCGCCTAATATCTGGCGGCGGCGTTTGTTGTGTTTGGCCTGCTTTGATTCGTCGCTCATAGCCGAACTGTAAAGTACGCAAGCGGTTTTGTGAATCCCTACCACGCCCTGTCGTCACACTAGGCCCTGTGCCTAGTGTCTCCCGTCTTTTCAAATTCCTCACCGATAGTAGCTGGCACCTTGGGGAGATACTATGCACAAGGCATAGTATGACGAATTAGGGCTAGTTGGTTTTGCGAATCCTTCAGTTACATTCTAAACACACCGAACTTTGTATCTTCTATGGGCGCATTAAGGCTCGCAGCCAGCGCCAGTGCCAAGACGCGGCGGGTATCACGGGGGCGGATGATACCATCATCCCAAAGCCGCGCCGTCGAATAATAGGGGTGTCCCTCTTCTTCAAATTTCTCCACGATCGGTTGCTTAAATTCGGCTTCTTCAATTTCGCTCCATTTTTCGCCGCGCCGTTCCATACCATCGCGTTTCACGGTGGCTAAAACCGAAGCGGCTTGCTCGCCGCCCATTACCGAGATACGAGCATTTGGCCACATGAATAAGAACCGGGGTGAATAGGATCGGCCACACATGCCGTAGTTTCCAGCCCCATAGGAGCCACCAATAATCAGCGTCAACTTCGGAACTTTAGCACAAGCCACAGCCGCTACGAGCTTTGCCCCATCTTTAGCAATTCCCCCCGCTTCATATTCGCGACCAACCATAAAGCCTGTAATATTTTGTAAGAACAGGAGCGGAATTTTACGCTGGCAACAAAGCTCAATAAAATGCGCGCCCTTGAGTGATGTCTCGGAAAACAAGATACCATTATTGGAAATAATGCCCACGGGCATTCCGTTAATATGGGCAAACCCTGTCACCAAAGTTGTGCCATAGCGCGCCTTAAATTCATCAAAGCGTGAACCATCAACCAAACGAGAAATCACTTCGCGGCTATCATATTGCTTCTTGAGATCAACAGGAACAACCGTCTCCAATTCCTCTATTCGATAGAGCGGCTCTTCACTTTCGCGTAATTGCACCGGGTTTACGGGGGCATCATTCAAATTCCGAACGATCGAGCGAACGATTTCTAACCCATGGGTATCACTCTGGGCCATGTAATCGGCAACACCGGAAAGCCGAGTGTGGACATCGGCACCGCCTAAGTCTTCAGCCGAGACTTCTTCTCCAGTTGCGGCTTTGACTAATGGTGGACCAGCAAGAAAAATCGTCCCTTGGTTTTTAACAATCACCGCATGGTCAGACATCGCAGGCACATAGGCACCGCCCGCCGTGCATGATCCCATTACGCAAGCAATTTGCGAGATGCCCATCGCCGACATATTGGCTTGATTATAAAAGGCGCGGCCAAAATGCTCTTTATCGGGAAATACTTCCGTGTGTTGGGGAAGATTAGCGCCGCCGCTATCGACAAGATATATGCACGGTAAATGATTTTCCTGTGCCACTTCCTGGGCGCGCACTTGCTTTTTCACCGTCATTGGGTAAAAAGTGCCGCCCTTGATCGTTGCATCATTGCAAATGATCATGCATTGGCGACCCTCAACCTGGCCAACACCGGTAATGATCCCCGCCCCGTGAATCTCTTCATCATAAAGACCGTGCGCAGCAAGCGGTGATAGTTCGAGAAAAGGAGAGCCTGGATCAAGCAACCGCATTACCCGTTCGCGGGGCAGTAGTTTTCCTCGGGCCAAGTGTCGCTCGCGGGATTTTTCTGGCCCACCCAGTGCGGCCTTTTGTTGAATTTCATCAAGATCGTCGATGATCTCAGTCCACGCCTTGGAATTGCGTTCAGCCTCCGCCCCTTGGAGGGCTATTTGGGGTTTTAGAATATTCACTTCTTGGCTTTCTTTG
>JAZGFF010000026.1:0-5016 GCA_036479095.1 Rhizobiaceae bacterium
TGTACGAACAGGTCTTGGATTGCCTTGATAGTTTCATCAATCTTAAGCACGGCCTTCTCCTTGATTGGATTTGAACTAATTCAAACGCTGCCCCGCTTATATTTGTCACTATTTCACATAAGAATTCACTAGGTTTTCTAAATACTCCTGACGCCCGCTGAGCGGGGTAGGGTTGATTGAATTACTCTCTACCCTTTGGGCAATCGTTTCAAGGGAATGCTCTCCTTGAAGCATTTCGCTGGCAGTTTGTTCTTCCCAGCCTGCGTATCTGGCATTTACAAAACCTGCCAAAGCTCCATCCTCGATCATGCGCGCTGCTGCTTTTAAGCCTTGAGCACAACAGTCCATTCCACCGATATGAGCGATGATTAAATCATCTGGGTCGATTGATTGACGACGTAATTTTGCATCAAAATTTGTGCCACCAGTATCGAACCCGCCAGCCATTAAGATGGCGTAATAACTTAGGGCTATTTCCGGCACGTTATTGGGAAATTGATCCGTATCCCAGCCAGATTGGTAGTCATTGCGGTTCATGTCAATCGATCCCAAAATTCCGAGCGAACTTGCAAGGGTGATTTCGTGTTCAAAAGTGTGCCCAGCAAGAATGGCGTGGCCTTGCTCAATATTGACCTTGATTTCATTTTCAAGGCCATGGCGTTTTAGGAATCCGTAGACCGTTGCAACGTCGTAATCATATTGATGTTTTGAGGGCTCTTGCGGTTTCGGTTCGAGCAAGATCGTGCCTTTGAAACCGATCTTTTTTTTATGCTCCACGACTAGATTCATAAACCGGCCTAGCTGTTGATCTTCTCGGGCAAGATCGGTGTTGAGCAGAGTTTCGTACCCTTCGCGCCCACCCCATAAAACATAGTTCTCGCCGCCGAGTTGCTTGGTCACATCCATGCAAGTTTTTACAGTTGCAGCAGCGAAGGCAAAAACATCGGGGTCTGGGTTAGATGCGGCTCCTGCCATGTAACGTCGGTGGCTGAAAAGATTTGCTGTACCCCATAACAGTTTCGTACCTGTCGCTTCCTGTTTGGCTTCTAGGTAATCCGCCATGGCATTTAGGTTTTTGGTGTTCTCAACAAAGTTGTCTCCCTCCGGTCGCATATCGGCATCGTGGAAACAGTAATAGGGGACGCCCAAAATCGAAAACATATCGAAGGCAACGTCTGCCTTCAGTTTAGCTGCTTCCATCGTATCGCCCATTTTGTCTGGGAACCATGGCCGCTCAAATGTCTGCCCGCCGAAGGGATCAGTACCCGGCCAACAGAAGTTATGCCAATAGCAAACCGCGAACCTTAGGTGTTCTTCCATGGTTTTACCCATAACAATTTCGTCACGATTATAATGCCGAAATGCCAAGGGGTTCTTGGTTTCTGGCCCCTCAAATTTTATGGGCTCAATATCGTTGAAAAATCTGGAACTCATGGTGTTTCCTTAATTTGAGAGTAAAGGGACTTGTAGCGAGAATAGGCATCATCATAATCATCGATGAGATTTGTTTGCGGCTCGAATATATTTTTAATTACGGGGGAGGTGCAGATATCATCTATCTTGCAATTGCCTTCCGATAACATTGCCAGCCGGGCGGCTCCAAAGACAGCGCCTAATTCTCCAGCTTTTGGTACTTTTACAGAAACATTCAATATCGTTGCCATCAGTTTCAACCAGTATTCTGATTTTGATCCCCCGCCTGCGACTGTGACGCCGGTTAATTTGGTGCCTGCTTCTTCTAATGCCATTAGGTTGTCTTTGATGGCGAATGCGACACCTTCGAGTACGGCTTGGGTTAGGGTTTCACGATCACTACGATGGTCTAACCCCGTGAACGCACCGCGTATATTTGCATCATTATGGGGAGTTCGTTCGCCCGAGAGATAGGGAAGAAATGTTATACCAGATGGGGCTTTGAGTTGATCCCCAAGAGGTTGGGTTAATTCTTTAGCTGAGGATTGGGTAATGTTTGCGTACCAATTTAATGAGTCGGTGGCAGATAAGACAACTCCCATTTGATGCCACTTATCTGGGAGGGCATGACAAAAAGCATGGATGGCGCTTTCAGGTTTGGGTAAAAAATTATTGGTTGCAGCAAAGACCACACCAGATGTGCCAAGGGAGAGGAAAGCATCGCCATTTTTTTGAATGCCCATGCCGATCGCAGTTGCGGCATTATCGCCGGCTCCACCAGCAACTATAACATTATTTTCCATGCCCCATTGAGATGCGATTTTCGCCTTGAGGATACCACTTGGTTCGCTTCCCTCTACAAGCTTCGGCATTTGGTCAAGGGAAAGCGCACAGCTCTCCAGCAGTTCGCTGGACCATTTTCTTTTCCCAACATCCAGCCAACTTGTTCCAGAGGCATCAGACATTTCGCTAACATATTCACCAGTTAGCCAAAGGCGCAGATAATCTTTTGGGAGCAGGATTTTAGCAATTTTTGAAAAAACATCGGGCTCATTGTTTTCTACCCACATCGCCTTCGGTGCCGTGAATCCGGGAAATACAATATTCCCAGTTTGTTGGCGGAAGATCGCTTGCCCATCAAGTATTTGAGCTTGTTTATGGGCGCGGCTATCATTCCACAGCATACAGGGTCGCAACACGGCATCGTGTTTATCAAGAAGGGTAGCGCCATGCATTTGGCCTGAAAGGCCGATGGCTCTTACGGCGCCCAATTCTTTTGGGTGTTGAGATTTTAGCGCGCTCATGGCGGCTTGCAGCGCTTCTATCCAGTGTTGTGGGTCCTGTTCACTCCAGCCTGATTCTGGTCTTGAAACGATCAAGGAAGAGCTGGTGCTTCCAACGACCTGCTGGTCATCTGTAATCAGCAATGCCTTTAGGGAGGAAGTTCCAAGATCAATTCCAAGATACATTGAGGTATTATCCTATCCCTATTTTAAGCTGCCACAGCTCCAGGCCCTTTATTGGCCGCCGGTGGGCATTTGCCCAAGATGATCATTCCTAAAACCTCATCTTTGGTTACTTCAGAAGTTTTGGCGCTGCCCACCATTTTCCCGTTCTTCATGACGGCCACCCTGTCGGCCAGATCGAAGACATCTTGAATATCATGGCTGATGAGGAAAATACCAATTCCTTCATTCTTCAATTGCTTGATCAGATCACCAACTTGCTCTGTTTCTTGAGGGCCAAGGGCTGCTGTCGGTTCATCCATGATCAAAATGCGGGCATTAAAAAGGATGGCGCGCGCGATGGCCACCGATTGGCGCTGCCCACCAGACAATTTGCTTACAGGATCTTTAAATCGTTGGAAATTAGGATTGAGTCTTCCCATCACCTCACGGGCATTAGCTTCCATTGCCACATCATCAAGGGTGCCCCAAGAGGTCAGGATCTCGCGGCCTAAATAGAGATTTGCTGCCGCATCAACATTATCTGCCAACGCTAGGGTTTGGTAGATGGTTTCAATTCCGTAGGACTTGGCATCGCGTGGATTGTTGATATGGACTTCTTCTCCGTTAATAAAAATTTGGCCTGAATCCCTTGCATAGGCACCAGACAGAATTTTAATCAGCGTCGATTTCCCTGCGCCATTATGGCCGAGTAGGCTTACAACTTCACCTGGATAAAGGTCTATAGAAGCATGATCAACGGCTTTGATACCACCAAAGGCAATCGATAGATCTTTTATTTCGACGAGCGGGTGTTCTTGGGTGTTGTTGTTCATTATTGCTCTCCTACTTATCCCGACGGCGATAAACCGTATCTAGCCAAACCGCGATTACTAAAACACTGCCAACGACTATTTGCTGTATCGCAGCGTCAAATCCAATCAGCACCATTCCCGTTTGCAACGACTGCATGACGATCGCGCCTAATATCGCCCCATAAATCGTGCCAATTCCTCCAGCGAATGAGGTGCCCCCGATAACTGCAGCAGCGATCACGTATAGCTCATCCAGCGTACCTAGGTTGTTGGTTGCAGAGTTTAAGCGAGCGCTGGCAATGACTGCGGAGAGGCCACAAAGAAAACCCATCAGGGCGAATATTTTTACGGTGACCCAGCGCGTATTAATACCAGCTAGATCGGCGGCCTCTGGGTTGCCGCCGATTGCAAAAACGTATCGACCAAAACGAGTGCGGATGGTTAGGAAAGTCATCAACAAACCAATCGCCATTAAGATCAAAACTGGAATGGCAAACCCATGGGAAATGAAAATCTCTGAGATTGGAGTATCGATATTATTGGCTTTGACGTATTGTTTTACGATACCTTTGGGCCAAGGGTATGAGTTCACCAAGACAACGAAGCCTAGGGATAGCCCACAACCGACGGCGCCCAAAAACACCTCTGCCCACATTGGGCGTAACGGAAATTTGAAACGCTCTCTCTGTCTGCGACCCATGATCAACATGCTCAGTATTCCCAAACAGGCTAGGCCTCCGACCACCCAACTGCCCCACGCTCCAACTGCACCATAGGGGCCGCCGCCTAACAGACCAAAGGTGTTATCGACAGGGGAGATCGTCTCGCCGCGCGCCAGTAAAAATGCTGCCCCGCGCCAAACAAGCAATCCGCCCAAGGTGACGATGAATGCAGGGATACCAAGATAGGCCACTAGATAGCCGTGGAATGCTCCAATAAAAGTGCCGATCAACAAGCCGCAAAGCACGGTGATTACCCAGATCATTGGATGTCCAAGCCCTAAGAATTCAGGCAATATCCAAACCTGAATTATTCCCATCGACATTGCACAAAAGCCCAGTATCGAGCCAACGGAAAGATCAATATGGCGTGTGACAATCACCAGAACCATGCCGGTTGCCATCACGCCGATCGAGGCTGTTTGTACTGAGAGATTCCAAAGGTTTCGTGGTGTGAGGAAGGCTCCATAGCCATTGACGAAGTGGCCGTAAAAGTGAAAGCCCACCCAAATGAGAAGTAAGGCTGCCAGCATGCCGAGCAGGCGAACATCGATTTCCGTTGCGCGCAAAAAGCGGGTGAATATACCCTCGCCAATTACTTTTTCCGCGCCGAAATTTTGAGTG
>JAZGFF010000027.1:0-24202 GCA_036479095.1 Rhizobiaceae bacterium
GCTGTATATTTTCAGCAGCTCGGGTTGAATCAAACAAAGCGGCGGGTTGTGGTTGGATCGCGCATTCGATGGTCTCAAAAACTAACCGCAGTTCATCATCTTCCAACAGTGCTTCAGGTAGCACTAATTCACAGGGGTTTAAGCGCGCTAAATCTGCTGAAAGCCGCGATGGGTTGGTCTTAAATAGAATGAATTTCCCAGTTGAAATATCAACGCCAGCTAGTGCTAATTGATCGTTATCAGCACCGCCACGAACCCGCGCCAAAGTTACCAACATACTGGCGCTACCTGGTTCCAACAAATTTTCTTCGGTGATCGTGCCAGGGGTGACCAAGCGGACAACATCGCGTTTGACGACAGATTTTGCACCGCGTTTTTTTGCTTCGGCTGGATTCTCCATCTGTTCACAAACAGCAACCCGATGGCCAAGAGAAATCAGTTTTTGCAAATAGTTATCGGAGGCATGCACAGGCACGCCGCACATGGGAATATCTTCACCCAGGTGTTTGCCTCGTTTGGTCAACGTTATCCCAAGGGCACGCGCCGCAATTTCGGCGTCACCAAAAAACAGCTCATAAAAATCCCCCATCCGATAGAACAATAAAGATTCTGGGTGAGCAGCTTTAATCTCTATATATTGCGCCATCATTGGGGTGGGCACAGGGTGTTTTTCAGCAGACATAAAAAATAGCGATACGCAGCGGGTGGAAAGCTATTCCATTGTTAGCAGGGGAAATGCAGCAAGGCCAAGGGAGAAGCGCAGATCACCACAGCTTGTGGAAAAGAATTTTCAACAGCTCCAAGTGTTAATTGAGCCTAAGCGGCGAAACGCGACGCTTGGTTTCCATAATGAGCCAGATAGCGGGGATGAATTTCAGCCACTTTCAACACGACCAAAACATCAACGGTGCCAAATTGATGGTCAATAACAGCCTCAGATCCAATTTTAGCGCCAACACGAAGGTAGCCCTTTAACAATGGCGGCATCTGCTTAAAGGCAAGTCTACGGCTGGGGCTTGGAGACATGGAATTTGATAAAGGAACGGTAGTTTTGGTTCGCGACATACAATCCTCTTCAGCCCCAAGGCGAGCATGGTCATGCAACCAACTGAAAGCCCTACGGTGAAGCTCTGGTTTTGTTCCCGCAAACGATGCGCACCCAAACATCAAACCGACATTATGTTGTTGGGCAAAAGCCCAAATACCCGCCCACAATAATTCAATAGTTCTTTTGTTACGGTACGCTGGAACGATGCAAGAGCGGCCCAATTCTAAACACCGAAGATGTTTATTGGTTTTCAATAATGGGGCGAGATCAAACTCTGTTTGGGTGTAGAATCCTCCAGCTCGTTTCGCATCCGTATCCAACAATAAACGGTAGGTGCCAACAATTTGGCTGCCATCTAACACCAAAAGATGATGGCAGTGCGTATCAAAATTGTCCGCATCTAATTGATAGCGAGCAATTTGTTGATCGCAAACCGCCTCCATTTCTTGATAGAATATTTGATAACGCAGCCGTTGCGCTGCAATAATTTCGTCCCTAGAGATTGCCAGGCGCGTTTGGAGCGAACCCAAACGCCCCAACACGAGCGGCGATTGCGACGGTGGCGGTTCTGACAAAGAGGGTTGGTTGTTTACCATGGGGGTTCTTAAACAAAGAGGCTCACCAAGATCAAGCCCACTAATGTTTGCCGAAAACATGGCGGCTAGCTAAAGAGTAGCAAATTTGTTTGCAGCGATTGTATCGACGATCGTTGTCACGGAATCCAAATCTAGTGGTTTAATAAGAAAATCATCAGCCCCAGCAGCAATTGCTCGCTCGCGGGCTGCTGACTGACCATCTGCTGAAAGAACGACAATTGGGCAAGGTGGAACCCCGGCCAACTGTTCGGATTCACGGATTTCCTGAATAGCACTTTCCCCATCTTGAACGGGCATATGGAGATCCATGAAAATCAAGTCATAGGGTGCTTCGAGTAAAAGTGCCTGCACGGCTTTTTCGCCATTTTCGACATGGTCCACCGCATGGCCCATTTTTTTCAACAATGATTTGGCCAATAGGGCATTAATAGGATTATCTTCAGCAACCAAAATTCGCAAGGAAGGGCAAGTTTTTGGTAGGGCGATCTCAATATCTTTTTGTGCTTTGTTTAGTTGTTTTTTGTCTAGTGGCGCCTGGTCTAGTGGGGAATGAGGTATGTTCGATTGGCCAACCAACACATTATACAAAGTTGCTGCCCGAACCGGCCACGTTAACCATCCATTATAACCAGCTTCAATCATCTGCAATATTTCAACCTGTTGGTCAGCATTTCCAATCAAGATTAGCTTTGAGTCTTCCCCAAGGGACTGGCGAAGTTGTTTCAAGCAAGAAAGACCTGTGCTCGCATCTTCATAGGAAATAATAATTGATGTGTTTTTACCCCCTTGGCTCGGCTTTGAAAGGAAGGAGGGTAGCCCATCGAAAGCTTCAATTTTGCAGCCCATGGAGAGGGCGGTATTGGACAATGCTTTCCTTGCCGGGGTTTTGGGCAAGATTAAAGCCAGGGTGTGATTTTCTAATTTAAAGGAAACCGCGCTCTCTTGATTTTCAATGGCCGCGTAGTTAAGGACAAATTTAAATTGGGAGCCGGTTCCCAACTTGCTTTCAACTTTAATTTCA
Organism: Rhizobiaceae bacterium; assembly: GCA_036479095.1. Classification (GTDB taxonomy): domain Bacteria; phylum Pseudomonadota; class Alphaproteobacteria; order Rhizobiales; family Rhizobiaceae; genus Pseudahrensia. The sequence goes on from JAZGFF010000027.1 coordinate 2,666, forward strand.
TCGCCCATCATGGAAACGAGTTTTTGCGAGATAGATAAACCAAGGCCCGTCCCACCATGATCACGGGTGGAACTTGTATCTGTCTGGATGAACGCATCGAAAATTCGCGTTTGATCTTCAACTGAAAGACCCGGCCCCGTATCCGCCACTTCAACTTCAATTTTGCCATGGCCCTTATGATGAAGGTGTAAGGAAACGCCGCCCTTTTCTGTGAATTTCACGGCGTTACCGACGAGATTCAGTAAAACTTGCCGTACTTTGTCGCCATCAATCGCAATGACAGCTGGAATTGTAGGGTCAATATATGTGGCCAGTGATAGGTTTTTCTTGCGAACTGAAGTGTTCAAAATTTCTGCCACCTCTTCCACCAGCTTCGTCAATTTTGTCGAGCCGACGTTAAGTTTTACATGGCCAGCCTCAATCTGCGCCGTATCTAGGAGGTTTTCAATTAATCCTAAAAGGGTTTTGCCTGATAGCTGAACCGCCTCGACATAATTTTTTTGTGCCGGTTGTAGTTCCGTATCTGCCAGTAATTTTGCCATCCCGATCACCCCGTTTAATGGGGTGCGGATTTCATGACTGACCATTGCCAGGAACTGCGATTTGGCTTCGTTTGCCACCTCAGCTTTTTTTAGCGCATCAACCAACCCCCGCTCGTGGTTTTTTTGCTCTGTGATATCGCGTGCAACAGAACGCCAGCCGGTATCTCCGGATTTTTGATCGCGTATCGATAAATCTGTCCAAGTGAACCAACGGGTGCCAAGCAGTGTATCTAGCTCAATTTCGTTTGATTCTAACGGGGATGTTTCTGTGTTTTTCAGCGATGGGATATTGTGGGTTTCGTCAAAATATTTCGTATAAATTGCATTGGAAAATGTGATCGCCCCTTGCTGGTTTCGGTTGATGACCACATCCCCAAAAATTTCCGCAAGGGAGCGATGAATTTCTTCACTCTCACGAACTTCCCAAGCCTGATCTTCTAAAGATTCAAGTCGAGCTACCAATTTTTCATTGGCAACTTTCAAAGTAACATCTGTCGGATTAGCGGGTTGCGAATTAGAACGGGCTAGGAGTATGGCGAACAACAACAAAATACCAGACCCAGAAAAGATAAACTCATAGCCGGTTATGGAATGGTCAAGAATTTTTAAGAGTGCAGGCGTTACAATCAACAAAATGCAAGCGAACACCAAAACCGCCGGGACGAGTTCAGAACTAAAACCATGGATTGATCTGCGCGTTTTGCGGGTCTTTTTTCTAAAATGTTGTGCCTCTGCCTTTTCCAAATGGGCATCCCCATTGGAAGGGCTGGTGAGTGGTTGCTCACCGCGTTGTTGTTTTTGTAGATCGATCAATAGCGCCATGGGGCCATGTTAGGCTCCCATGTCTTGCTATTTCTTTACCGCCGAGAAGAATTAGCAAGGTTTTCTGGTAAGGCTATGCCGCCTGGGCCAACCTTTGCCCAGCCATCCGATAGGAGATCGCTTCAGCTAAATGGATGCGGCCAACGGTTTCGCTGCCTTCAAGGTCGGCTAAAGTTCGAGAGACCTTTAAAATTCTATGGAAGCCACGGGCAGAAAATTTCATCGCATTGGCCGCGTCTTCTAACAATTGTCGACCTTTTGTATCTAGGGCGGTAATTTTTTCAATCACACTGTTATTGGCTTGGCTGTTGGTTGCGCAAGAAACCCCTAAAGCGGCAAACCGCTCGACTTGAATATGCCGTGCGTTTGCGACCCGGGTCGCAATAATTGCGCTCGTCTCGCCAGCAGCCGGCTTCATTAAATCGCTGGCTGAAACAGCGGGAACCTCAACCCGTAGGTCAATGCGGTCCATTAAGGGGCCAGAAATTCGGGCTTGATAATCATTTGCGCAGCGCGCACCGCGACGGCAGGTGTGGCCTGGCTCTCCGGCCATCCCACATCGGCAAGGGTTCATCGCCGCAATGAGTTGGAGACGAGAAGGGTAAGAAACCCGATGATTGGCGCGAGCGATAACGGTTTCCCCAGTTTCTAAGGGCTGACGCAGGCTATCAAGAACAGGGGCGGTGAATTCAGGCAATTCATCGAGGAATAACACCCCATTATGGGCAAGGGATACCTCCCCTGGCCTGGCTTTTATACCTCCGCCAACCATGGCAGCCATGGAGGCGGAATGGTGGGGTGCACGAAAAGGGCGAGCTGATGATAGTTTTCCATCAGCCAAAGTTCCAGCGATTGATGCAATCATTGAGACTTCTAACAATTCCTTTGGCGATAGGGGTGGGAGTATGGAAGGAAGCCTCGAGGCTAACATGCTTTTACCCGAACCAGGCGGGCCGACAAATATCAGATTGTGGCCGCCAGCAGCAGCGACCTCAAGGGCGCGTTTTGCCGTTTCCTGGCCGCGAATTTCTGCCATATCGCCCACGTGTTCAACCCCCTCGCGAATGCCAGCAACTGGACGGGAAAGAACCTGCGTACCTTTGAAATGATTTGCCATTGAGATTAAACTTCTGGGGGCAAGCACATCCATTTCAGGGTCGGCCCAAGCCGCTTCGCTACCAGAGTCCGCAGGGCAAATGAGACCTTTTTCTAAAGCATTAGCGCCCATAGCTGCAGGTAATGCCCCAGCTACAGCCGCAATCGTGCCATCAAGAGATAATTCCCCCATCACCACATATGCCTCAAGTGCATCACCAGGAATTGCCCCAAGGGCGCACATTAGAGCCAGAGCAATCGGCAAATCGTAATGGCTGCCCTCTTTGGGCAAATCAGCTGGAGCTAGATTAACGGTAACTTTTTTGTTGGGCATGGAAAGCCCCGAGGCGTGGATTGCAGCTTGAACCCGTTCACGGCTTTCAGCCACAGCTTTATCAGCAAGCCCAACGATTTGCATGCTCATCTTACCCGGCCCCACCATCACCTGAACATCGACAGGTACAGCCTGAATGCCTTGAAACGCAATTGTGGTACACCGTGCAACCATTGTCTTAAATTACCCTGCTTCTGCCGCTTGGATAAAGCTAACGGCAGAAGCCAGTTCTTGTCAAGAACAAATAAAGAACAAATTAATGGATAGCTTTTAGAACGTCGGCAAGAAATCCATCTAAGTGATCGGTACTGAAATCAATCGCGGCGTCATCTGTCACTTCTATCTCCCAGGCTTCGCCATGGAATTTTGACCCCTCCGCCGGGGTAATCAGCACAGTTGTCATGCCAAAATTTTTGGGAACATCCAGATTACGCGGCATATCTTCAAACATGGCAGCATGTTTTGGGTTCACCTCGTGGCTTTCCAAGAATTTAACATAAGGAGTTTCGGCTGGCTTTGGTTCAAGATCAGCGGCGACAATATCGAATACTTTGTCAAAATGCCGGCTAATTCCCAGGCGCTCGGTAGTCCGTTTCACGTGGGGCACATCACCATTGCTAAAGATATGTTTCCGCCCCGGCAATGCGGCGATAAGATCACCTAAAGCCGGATTAGGCTGCACGGAAGAATAATCGATATCGTGTACTTTTTCGAGAAAATCATTGGGGTCGATATCATAGCGCACCATCAGGCCACGCAGGGTGGTTCCATGTTCCTTATAAAGGTCTTTTTGCAGCCTCCGCGCGGCTGTTTTTTCCATTCCCAATAATTCGGAAACATAGTCCGTCATTTTCCAATCAATTTGGGAAAACAGATCGCAATGGCGCGGGTAGAGGGTGTTATCAAGATCGAAGATCCAATCAGTTACATGGGCAAAAGAGGTTTTCACGATCTATTCAACAATCATCGTTCCAGCACCATGTTCGGTGAACAACTCTAACAACACTGCATGGGGGGTTTTACCGTTGACAATGACAACCGCCTCCACCCCACGTTTGATTGCATCAATGCAGGTTTCAACTTTCGGTATCATGCCGCCTGATATGGTTCCATCTTTAATAAGTGCCAAGGCCTGTTTGATGTTGAGCTCTTTGATAAGTTTTCCGTTTTTATCGAGAACCCCGGGCACATCGGTTAAGAACAGCAACCGATCCGCATCTAAAGCACCAGCAACAGCGCCGGCAAACGTATCGGCGTTAACATTATAGGTCTGGCCATCATCGTCAAAAGCAACAGGAGCAATGACAGGAATAAGGCCTGAGCCAGCGACCATATCAAGGACAGTGATGTCAATTTCTTTTGGTTCACCAACAAATCCAAGGTCAATGATTTGCTCAATATTACTATCAGAGTTCTTTTGGCTGCGGCGCATTTTTGTAACCTTCATTAAATTGCCGTCCTTGCCACAAAGGCCAATTGCGCGTGCACCCTCAGAGTTGAAATCAGCAACAATGCCTTTATTGATAGAGCCAGCCAAGACCATTTCTACAACTTCAACCGTAGCCTTGTCGGTGACACGCATGCCGTCCTTAAATTCGCTCTTGATCCCCATACGCTCCAGCATTGAACCGATTTGGGGGCCGCCGCCATGGACAACAATCGGCTCTACTCCCGATTGGCGCAACAAAGCCACGTCCCGAGCGAATGCCTTGGAGAGTGATTTATCACCCATCGCATGGCCACCATATTTGATCACCACGGTCTTACCCGCATAGGCCTGCATATAGGGCAAGGCCTCAGAGAGAAGCAGAGCCTGTAGATTGCCTTCAATATTTTTATCTTTTTTGGTCATAGAACCGGAGAGTAAGAATTAATTATTCCCCTTGCTACAGCAATTTGCTCCCATAAAAAAGCACCCAGATCGTAAGAACTGGGTGCTTTGGAATTATTCTTAATAAATGCTGCTTAAATTTCGCTGGTAATCCAGCTTTCCAATTTAGTTTTTGGCGCAGCGCCAACCTTAATGGCGACCGGTTCTCCGTCTTTGAACATCAACAGGGTCGGGATAGAGCGAACCCCAAACTTAGCGGCCAATTCGGGGTTTTCATCCATGTTTACCTTGGCAATTTTCACCTTACCGTTCATCTCGTTGGATATTTCTTCCAAGCTGGGCGCGATCGTTTTGCAAGGGCCGCACCATTCCGCCCAAAAATCTACCACAACTGGGGTATCGGAATTTACAATCTCTGATTCGAAGTTTGAAGCGTCGATTTTTACTGTAGCCATAATATATTCCTTAAGTTCGCGTCTAGTTTTAGCACAGAATCAGTGTTCATGCCTTGCTGAACGGAACGTAGGGAGCCGCCCCCCTAGGGTCAAGGAGTAAGGCAAGAATGAATTGTCACAGTTGCGCGATAATTGCATAGGCCTGATCGAGAGCTGCTTGAGGCAACACCATAACAAGTGGCCCCTCCATTGAGTGGGTCCACACCAATGCTGCCTCGACAGGCCGATCTGGATAAAGTTTAGTTACCAGCGCACGATAGAGCGCCATTTGGGTGATATAATCTTTCGGTACCGCCGCAATCGTGCCGGGGACATGGGGGCTGGTTTTATAATCCAGCAGCATGATTTTATCATCGAGCACAGCTAATCGGTCGATTGAACCAGAAATTGGCCTTGGCCCATGGGCGAAATCCAAACGACCCATGATTGGAACTTCAGCGCGGCTTGTGGCCGGATCTAGATAGGGGGAAAGCTTTGAAGAGGTTAGGGTTTCGCGCACCGCCGCTAAAATTTTAGCGCGTTCGGCAATCGAAAATTCTGGCAGACTATGGGTGAGATAGTCCTCGGCCATGAACCACCGCTGGTCAGTTGTCATATCTGGCAGCACCTGCAAGAGGCGGTGAATAACAGTTCCGCGTAACCGTGGGCTGTGTTTTTGCTCGATCACACTTTCCGCTTTTTTTGGTGTCGCCGCCTCAAGCAATGAGGGTATGGTATGAATTTCGGCGAGACTTTCATCGATCAAAGCTTGGGCGCCAGAGGGGCTAAGGGGCCTGGGAAGCGTGCTTTCTTTGGGTAAATGGTGATTAATCCATGGGGGTATTTCTTCCAAGGCTCTGGCATTTTGCGGCTTGGCTGCAACCGTGGTTTTTGGATTTGATATTGATTTCCTATTATTCGGTTCATGCCATTGATGATAGATTAAATCCCCATCGCCATTGACTATATCGCGCCACTCATCCTCGAGCGCCGTGGACACCATCTCATGCCAAAGCAATTTTTTGGTACTCGTGCCGCCGCGATAACCGCAAATAATCAACCGATCTTCCGCCCGTGTCATAGCGACATAAAGCAAACGACGATATTCTTGTTCGGATTTTTGAATTTCGGCCTCTTCTAGCCCAAGAGTTACGTCCCCGTGATCACCAGCGCGTGGGAGCCAGATGTAACCCTCTTGGTCCTCTGCATCTTGCCAATGGTAAAGGGGGGAAGCGCGGCTTGCTTGATAGGGGGCGCTACCCTTATCGATTAGGAAAACGATAGGCGCCTCTAAACCTTTGGCAGCGTGAACAGTCATGATCCGCACTTGGCCGCTCGCTTGGTCCATTTCCCGTTTAATTTCTGGAGCCTCTTTGGCCAAGCTTACCAGGAAGGCTTGTAATCCAGGTAATCCAGATTGCTCATGGGAAAGGGTTAGATCAAGAAATGCATCAAGCACATCCTCTGCCTCGGCACCCAACCGTGCATAAAAATTCTTCCGCCCCCCATCGGCCCCCAATAGTTGCGCATAGAATTCATAAGCCGGCACAACATCAGCACGGTTTTGCCATTGGCTTAGCTTTGTATGGGCTTCGATGAACGGTTCGGTTTGGTTTTGCGCTAAGGCTTCAAACAGGCTTTGCTCATAATTCTCATGCAGCCTGCTTCTTGCTAGCTCAAACAGCTGTTCTTCATCGAGGCCAATTAGGGGGCTTTTTAAAACGGCTGCTAAGGACAGATCATCTTCAGGGGTCAGCATGATTTGGCCAAGGGCAATTAAATCTTGAACCGCAATGTGTTTTGTTAAGGAAAGGCGATCAGCCCCAGCAACAGCTATTCCGCGATCTTTCAAGGCACGGTTAAGGTCGGAGACAAAGCGGTCGCGGGCACTCACCAGTATGAGAATGTCGCCAGCCCCAATTAACGCCCCACTTGCTTCCAAGACCTCTTTACCGATCCAAGATTTTATTTGATCGGCAATTTTTTGCGCCAGCCCTAAGGCCTGATGGGTGCTGTCCCCTTGCGTTTGTGGGGTATGCCAATCTGGGGCCTCATCTGCGGCCTGCGGTTTTATCAGCGGCCATACTTCAACGGAACCGGCCTCCCCTTTTCGTATTGCCACATGGGCAGGAATTGTCGATTGTGATGTTAAGCCATCGGCATTTTGCGGCAGGCTAAAAACTTTATCGACGGCGCTTAATACATCCTGGGTTGAGCGAAAGGAAACGCTTAGAGGAATGTCCTTAAATTCCTGATCAACGTCCTTGGCTTTCTTTTTAAAACCCCTGCGTTGCTGATCAAAGCTCTCTGGTTCGGCCCCTTGAAAAGAGAAGATTGATTGTTTTTCATCACCCACGGCAAATATGGTGCGAAGGGCGCTGCGAGAACCATCACCAGAGAAGAACTCCTCAACCAGCGATGAGATGATTTGCCATTGGTTCGGGCTTGTATCCTGTGCCTCATCGACCAAGATATGGTCGATGCCCAAATCAAGCTTGTAAAGTACCCAACGGCGCGCGGTTTTACGGGTTAACAAATCAGCAGTACGGGCAACCAGATCATCAAAATCAAGCAATCCTCGCTGCCGTTTGGTTTGACGAAAGCGCTCAATCACAGCTTCCGCAATTGTCAGCATTGAAGTGGTGTATTCGATTAGCTTGAATGTTTTTATCCTTAGACGCGCTTCTATCAAACGGTGGGCAACTTCTTCAACCCGTTCGCGAATACCGGGCATGGCTTCGTGCACTGGTTTTGAGGGGTAGCCAGAGTATTTTCTAAGTTTGCCATCTGCTTTCAGTACCGTGGCTGCAATGGCATCTAGTTTTTCTAAAGGATCGCTAGCCTCTACATAAATTTGTATTTGAGCGGCGATAATATTTGTCCCACCCTGCCCAGCTTCAGCGCAAACGCGCGCCAGTTGGGGAAGGTCGAGACTATCAAAACCGATGGTTTCAAGGGCTTTGCTTTGTAAGCTTTCTACGGTGTCATTAGGGGAAAATTGAAAGCGTTTTTTTGTGGCAAGTTCAGCGCCTTTGGGGCCACCCACTTTTATCAACCAGTTAGATAATTCATCACGGTTAGAAATAATTGCCGCAAATATATTCTCAATTGCTGTATCAGTTGCAACCGCCATCATCGAGGCGAAGGCTTGGGCGATTGGGCTTTCAGGGTCTTCATCCGCTTCCAATATGACGCTACGCTGTGCATCGGCCATCAGCTGCTTTTGTTCGGCGTCCGCCATCACTGAAAAGTTGCCGGGAATATTTGCCTCGAGCGGGAATTGATGCAGCAAGGCTTCACAAAAACCGTGGATGGTTTGGATTTTCAATCCGCCTGGAGTTTCAAGGGCTCGAGCAAATAGGGTGCGAGCAACAGCACATTGTTGTTTGTTCGGTATGATGCCCTCAACGGCTTCTAGTTCTTTGATCAATTTATTATCTGGAAGGGTCGCCCATTGCCCCAATAACTCAAAAACACGGTTGGCCATTTCTCCTGCACCGGCTTTGGTGTAGGTCAGGCATAAAATACGGGAAGGATCAGTGCCCTGTAGCAGCAGGCGCACGACCCGGCGCGTTAAGACATAGGTTTTCCCGGCCCCCGCATTTGCCGACACCCATGCCGAATTTTTTGGGTTTGAAGCCGAGCGCTGCTGTTCAATTGTATTTAGATCAGGGGTGATTGTTTTTATTGTGCTCATCGGTCACCCTCGCCCTCATCACCCGTTGACCATTCACGTACCCGCGCCAGATGGTCATAATCGCTAACCCAATCCTTATCGGAAATAATTCGAGCCTTTGACCAATACTGTTTGTTCGGATCACGGTAAGCTTCGATCAGTTGTGCCAAGCGCTCCCAGGAATTCTCCATAAGCTCTTCAGCAGATGGGCTTTTACTTCCTTGCCTGCCAACCCACTCGACTTTTAAATCTTCCTCAGGCCGCAGGCGCACATAGGCCAGCCCTGATGGGTGGACCGCTTTTTCCACTATCGCGGTGGCAAGCGCTGCGCCAAGCGGCAATTGCGGAGCAGCCAGTTTGTTTACCTGTGCAGGCTTTGGCTGAAGCCCGGTCTTATAATCAAACAGAGAAAACGAGCCATCTTTCATAATATCTATTCGGTCAATTTTACCAGAAAGAGTAAAGCCATTTAAGTCTTTATCAGTCGATCCGCCCTGTTCGACTAAAGTCATTTGTATTTTGCTTGATTGCTCGCGGTGCCATTTCAAAAACGCGTTAGCAATGGTGGTAAAGCGTGGCCACCAGAGCGCCGCAAATTCAGGGGGAACCTCTGTTACATTAAACTGATGGCGGGCGATTGAAAGCAATTGCTCTAGGGCATCTTCAACATTTGGATCGGGCACAAGCAGCACAAATTCTTCTAAAATCTCATGATAAAGAGTGCCCCGTTCGCGGGCATCCGCATCGCGGTGGAACGGTTCTAGAGCATTGAGCTGCAAAATGTGTTTGGCATAAATGGCGTAGGGATCTGCAATCCATTTATCAATTTCTGTAATCGAAAGCTTTTTAGGGCGCACCTTAAGGGGCGGTGCGGGTTTTGGTTGGGGGCAGGTTTTTGGCGGATGATCACAGGCGTCAATTGTTTTCGACCAATCAATAAACTTTTGCCCTCGCGAGTGCATTTGTTCGGTGGTCGCCTCGCCAGCAACCATGTTCATGCGCTGAACCCAACGCGACATCACGGTTGGCGCATTGCCCAATTTTATTGAGCGGGTCAGCACCACATCTTCCATCCCAAGTAAGATTTGGAAGTCGTGGGCTGCAAGTCCGGTGCGTCTTTCTGGTGGGGGAAGACCAAGGGCAGTTTTCATCGGGCGGGAAAGAAAAGGATCATTTTGGGTAGCTGCTGGCCAAGTTTTTTCGTTCAAGCCACCAAGGATAACACGATCATAGGTCTGTAAGCGTGCCTCAAGCGGGCCAAGTATCGATACCCGAGGGTGGGTGCTGGATAAAGGCCTAACGACCTGATGGCCAAGTAAAGCGTCAAATATTTCTGGCCATTCTGAGGGCTTCGCATCTAGTTTACTGCCCTTGTCGAGCAATTCCCCAAGAAAGGCGTACAGGGCTTTTCCATCCTCCCCCCCATACAGGCCAGTTAATTCTCCCTCCTTATTAAGGGCGCAAGATTCAAGATAGCGCACCGTTTGCATGGCCAACTGGTTCAACGGTTGAGGGGTGTTTGAGTCAATTTCCTCAGCACAAAATATCTGATCCAACACTTGGCATAACCATTTCAAATCCTCCCAATCTGTTGGGGAAAAACGTTTGATGCTTCTATGAATACGGTTCTCATCAGCCACGACCCTATTATGAATCTGACAAGCAATGGCGTGATATTCACCAGCTTTTGGGGGAACAAGACTGGCACGAATAATCGCCAACTCAAACAATCGCGCTGCATGGCGAGCCCGTTCCGGTGCGCTTCCAAAAAGTGCGCGCGGGTGTTTGATCAGGCTTATTAATGCAATTGGGTCGGGTTCTTTAAAGGCAAGTTTAAGGATTAACCTTGCAAAAGTTCCTGAGGGTTGATTTCGTAACGGCTGCCCAGCGGAATCATCAAGGGGAATTCCAAAGCGGTGCATCTCAATTGCGACGCGCCTTGCTAAATTTCGATCAGGGGTCACCAGCGCTGCGGTTTTGTTTCTATCTTCCAGTGTTTCACGAAGCGCCAGAGCGATTGCTAAGGCCTCTTCCCTCTCTCCCTTAGCCTCAATGATTGTGACTCCGTTGAAGGCTTGGCTGCGTTGTTTATCTGTGAATTTTAAATCGTGCCATGCCCCGGTTGAGAACGAAGGTCTGAGCGCTTCACTGAGTAAGGTTTCTCGCACCCGCGCATAGCCAGTTGAGCGATCATCAATACCGCCGATATGGCGGATATCGCCTATACTGCATCCAATATGGCCGAGCAGTTTCTTCAATCCGTATTGCGGGTGCCCCGGCGCTGTGCCGCTATTATCGCGATCATTATCGGGAAGATCGATTTTTTGCCAAGTCTCCTCATCAAGATCCCGATCAAGACCAGGAAGAACCACAATCCCATTTCCCATCTTTGAAATTGTTTTTAATAATTCTGCGGTTGCGGGTATAGAACCAGTAGAACCTGCGGCGATGACTGGCCCTGAACTACCCTGTTGTCGATAAAGTTGCTCTTGCGCCCTTAGCATTTTTACCCGTTGGGTAGCGCCGTCTGTAAGGCCTTTTTCAATCAATTTTGCTGGCCAGTATTCGCTCGCTATTTTAAGGAATTCGAGGGTCAGTTTCCACCATTCATTATATTCATCGGGCACCAGAGTTTTCAACGCCCCCCAATCCACTTCTTCCGTGGCAACGGTGTCCATCAGCCGAGATAAATCGGCGGCAAACCAAACTGCATCGCTTAAGGAAGAGGGCATGATTATTTCATTGCCCTCGTAAAGTTCGCGTTGTTTTGGATTAAGCTGATCAGCCCAAGCCGATACGAGACGGGTTAAATCTAAATGTTTTTCCAAAGGGGAAACAGTCGGCTGCAGATCAAGAAGTCCGCTTTCTTCAAAGAACAGGCTCTCTTCATCCACATCGCCCAAAGCCCGTATGGTTGGAAGCAGGGCGACCTCAAAGTCGAGCCGCGCTGTAAATTCACTGGCCAAGGCCCGAACCGCACGCCGTGTTGGAACCCAAATTGTTGCGCTGGAAAGGGCTAGGGGGTTGTCGCCTGGCGCAAAGCCCTCAATTAGATCGCCTGATAACAACGCATCGACAAGAGTCGGCAAGTAGGGCGCCCCGGGGGGAATGGATGCAAGTTTTGGGGCTGTGAGCCTCATTCGCCCTCCTGTCTGAATTTCGCGATTGCCATTTCAGCTTCCCCTATTGCGGCTGGAGTTCCAACATGAAGCCACAACCCATCCAGCACAACTCCGTAAAGGCGCTTTTCAGAAATTGCCCTATCGAACATCGGATTTAATGAAAATTTCTTTTGCTCAATTGCATGGAAGCATTGGCTTTTGGCGATGATCGCCCCAGCATAAATTGTTGGCGCGGCTTTTTCTTTTCCGCGTCTGGTTAGGCGTGAAGCCTCATTGATAAAGAAGTCCCCCGGGCCTTCAAAACCCACGGCCTTTTCTTTCGGGCAAACCAACAATAACATATCCATTTTATCTGGATCCCAGGCGCTCAACATTTTGTTAAGATTGGATTCGCCCCTATCGATCCAAAACGAATCTGAATTTAGAATAATAAAGGAGCCATCGGTAAATTTGCTAATTGCCTGTTTAACGCCACCTCCAGAATCGAGTAATTCCTGCCGCTCGTCTGAAATCAGAATCTCAGGTCGGCCTCGAGCTTTCACATGGTTTTCAATTTGATCCGCCAAATAATGAACATTAACGCTGGCACGTTTAATCCCAGCTTCCCCTAATGCATCAAGAGCATGATCAAGCAGGGTCTTTCCATCGACACGCACCAAAGGTTTTGGAATTGTCTTCGTGATAGGGCGCATGCGCGTGCCAAGTCCAGCCGCTAGAACCATTGCATTTTCAATTGGATGTTTGTTGTTCATACCTGCCTGAAACCTGTTTCGGCAGAATCACTTTGCCGTTTGTTTGTGAAGAACATTTTCCACCCAGTTTCGATAATCTGCAAGCATTGGATGCGATAAAGAACGGCGAAGATATTCTTCGATACGGGGCAAATGGGAAAGATAGCCGTGTTTGCCATCCCTTTTGGAGAGGCGAACAAAAATCCCTAAGACTTTTGTTGCCCGTTCAGCCGCCATAATGGCATAGGCTTGGCGAAATTGTTGTTCCTCAAAATTCTCTCGTATTAGGCAATAATGATCAACCAGTTTGGTTTCTAAATCAACGCTCACATCGACCCGCGCATCCTGTGCCAGTGAGGCAACATCGTAGGCTGTTGGCCCAATCAAAGCGTCTTGAAAATCAATAATCCCGATACGGCTACTTCCTTTGGCGCCATCGAGCCATATGACATTGGGAGAATGGTAATCCCTAAGCACTAATGATTTTTCAGTCGATTCCAATTGATCGATCAGCCCATTCCAAATGGTTGTGAAGGCTTCTTTTTCATCAACATGCAACTGGCGGTCAAGTTTATATGGCGCATACCAATCGCTCAATAAGGCTACCTCAATCAAAATCGCCTCGCGATCGAAGGCGGGAATGTGATGGGTTATCCCATCAACCATGGGGCATTCAGATTGCCATTTCTTTTGATGTATCTCCGCCAAAGTTTCAACTGCTACCAAATAGCGCTGCTCGATTGGCTGGTTCGCGTCGGTGACGATTGAATCGGTTCCTAAATTCTCCAGCAACAAAAAACCCTGAGTTAAATCTTGAGCATAGATGTGGGGGGCACGAAAATCTTGCTGCGCAAGGGTTTGCGCCAGCGCAACAAACGGGCGCATATTTTCTGCCAGCTTGGCGATTTGACTATAGGGCTTGCCATCTTGGATGGGTGCCCCATCAGCCATCGGCGGGGCGTTCATGAGGATAATATTTTCGCCTTTTTTAGGAATAATTGTTTCATAGGCGCGGCTAGAGGCGTCTCCTGTTAAGTGCGCACGGGTACTATTCTCGTGCCCATTGGCGTTTAGGAAGGAGCGGATTGCCAAACTACGCTCAATTCGGTTAAGCGCTTCTTGCGCTCCTTGGAAGGTAAAGATACGGCTCTCAACCGCGTTTTGTTCGATCGTAATAGCGATGCTCGGCTCAGGCAGAAATCCGTTGGCCTTTTGTGGCCATTCAATAACAACCACACCCTTCGTTAAAGCTTCGTCTAATCCCAACTCTTCGATTTCCGAACCATCCTCAATTCGATAAAGGTCCATGTGGGTTAAGCTGCCAAAAGGCAGCTCTTCATAGCTTTGAACCAGCGTAAATGTGGGGCTAGGAACCTCCGTGAATTGATCGGCGGCGGCGCTGCGTATGATCGCTCGCGCCAGGGTGGTCTTACCAGCAGCTAGATCTCCTTTGAGGGTCACAAGATCACCGTGACGCAGTGCCAATGCCATGGTTTCAGCCAGGGTGATGGTCGCTGCTTCGTTCTCGCAGATTACTGAAAAATGATTCACCAACACGCCCTTATTGTGCCGCTTGCACGGCTGGCGCTGTTTCTGCTTCAGGTAAGATCGGCAGTTGGCAGATAATGCTCGTTCCTGCTTCTACCCTCCCATCAACCTTTACCGTTCCACCATGCAGTTCTGTTAAAGCGCGGACCAGTGCAAGTCCAAGACCTGCACCGCGATGGCCTTGCCCTTGGGTATTGCTATTAAATTTTTCAAAGATGATTTCATGTTGATCTTCTGGAATGCCACCCCCTTCATCACTTACTCTTAAGGTCACGTGTTGGGCGTTATAGGCGCTTTCCAATTGGATAACCCCACCCTGTGGAGAGTGGGTGATGGCGTTGGCTAGGAGGTTGCTCAAAATTTGTTGGATACGCTCATGATCAGCCACATAGGTACTGCTGCCGCCGATCTGGCTGATATTTAATTTCAGGCTTTTATCTTGTAATTGTTCAGCTACGGCATTGGAGGCGGCGCGCAAAGTTTCGCGCAAATCAAGTTGTTTTAGCTCTAACTCCATAATTCCGGCATTGACTGCGGCCAAATCGATCAGATTATCGACCAAATTATGAAGTACATTTGAGGAGGTGGTGATATGGCTCACATACTCTGCTTGTTTTTCATTTAATTGGCCAAACACCTGCTGTTCAAGAATTTCAGCAAAGCCCATGATCGATGTTAGCGGTGCTCGAAACTCATAGGAAACATGATCGATAAACGCGTTCTTCAATTGCTCAGCCGCCTGTAGGGCTTCATTGCGTTCAATCAAAGTATGTTCGAGGCCAACCTTGGCAGTCACATCAGCAAAACTGAGCATCGTTTGCCCATTAGGCAAGGGCAGTAGGGCATAATCCAAGATCACATCATTGTTGAGTTTCAATCGGCCATCGATCGTGGTTCTTTTCTCTGAGATCCCAGTAATTCCAGAGGTGAACAACTCCCATATTTCTGGGTACTCTGTCTGTTTCGCACAATGTTCAATTAGTTTTGCTATGGGAGTGTCAGCCGCCACCTCCTCATCAGTCAATTGCCAAAGTTTTTGGAATGATGGATTGGATAGTTTCAGCAAGCCATCAGGAGCGAACACAGCGATTGCTTCATTCAACTGGTCAAGGGTTTCACCTTGAACTTGGGTGAGGGAAATATAGCGGCTTTCCAATTCTAATTGCTCAGTAATATTTTCAAACACCCAGGTTACCCCACCCTGTTTGTGGGGGTTAGCAATCACCCTTAAAGTTCGATTGTCAGGCAGGTGCCACCAATGTTCCTGTGGTTGTGATTCTTGATAGACACTGAGCAGATCATTGCGCCATTTTTTCCAATCCGGCTGTTCAGCAACCATGCCAGCTTCTCGCATTGCATCGAAGAACAGGCCATTGTCAGGCTCACTATCAAGGAATTTACGATCCAATTCCCATAGATTTTCAAAAGCTCTATTGAAGAATACCAAGTGTTTTTTCTCATTGAAAATTGCAACAGCGGTGGTGAGCTGATTCATGGTTTGACTATGGCTTTCAAGGGTCCGTTGTAATTGAGCACGCACCTCTTCTACTTCACTCATATCAACCGCCATCCCAGCCGAGCCGCTCTCATAGGAGACATCGCTAATATCCATTATTCGGCGATCGCCAGAAACAGTTACCGGTAATCGTTTGCGAATATGAGTGCTGAAACTATCGCCATCTGTTTGTTTATGCAGGTTGTGTATTTGCGTGCGCTCGTTTGCGTCAAGCAGGTGGTCACCGTTTCGGCACGCGGCTTCTAAGCTTTCTCCACCAACAGCACGCACATAAGCTGTGTTTGCCCAAGTCAATTGATTCTTGTTATCGCGCAGCCAAGTAGGAAACGGAATTGCCTCCAGCAGCGATTTCATCGTATCTGTGGTTTCCAGCAATTGAGTATGCTGGGCTTCCAGAGTCGCCAAAGCAGCGCGATCCCCAGATAGATTGATAAAGCGAACAAATGCGCGAGAACCAGAAGCGCGGCCCTGAACTTCAATCATCGCCCCAGTTTCAGATTCAACCGTTAGGTCAAACCCCTCAGCGTGCTCGCGTAAGCGGCTCACAGCCTTTTCAAAAGCTTGGGCAGATTGGGGGTGCATCCAAACATCAAACTCAATAAATTGGGCGCTGTCTTTTGGGGCGCCCGTTGTGCTTGGCAATACCCCACGGCAGATCGGTGGCTCGGCGGCGGATTCCCAAATAACGACCCGTTGATCAGGAATATCCAGCAATGCTTGTGCTCGGTCATGTTGGGCTTTGATATCGGCCAATTCCATTGCCAAGGATCGGTTGCTGTTGTCCAACTGTCGCCGCTCCCGGATCAACCAGGTTGCGGACCACATTGAAAAGGCAAAAGCACCGACAAACAAAATTGCCATGACACCGCTATTGATGATGCTCTGATCGGGTAATATTTCTGTAAAGCTTTGCTCTTCGGCACCAACGGCTGTTGCGGCAAGCATTGATGCGATGATCAACGCACCTCTTCTAAGGTTTAAGCAGGATGCTTTTTTGTGAAAGGCTTCCTTGATCATTGCTGTTGGCACTGCCTGTTTTGTTATGGCCCGTTACGCGATGTAGAGCCGAAAAAATGTGTCCGCATCAGCCGATTTGTCGTGAAAAACAACAACTGATTCGCCCCAATTTACCCTAGGCTGGATTCCGAGGCGAGGGGCACAAAACAAAAACGGCCCTAAGCTGGAATAAGCTTAGAACCGTTGTAAATTTTTTATGGTAAATGAATGGTTAATATTCACCATCGATTAGGGGTTAACTGCATTAATAGCGATAATGCTCCGGCTTATAAGGCCCATCTTCCTTAACCCCGATGTAGTCCGCCTGTTCTTTGCTCAATTGTGTCAATTTCACACCAATTTTATCCAAGTGAAGGCGCGCAACCTTCTCGTCCAGATGCTTGGGTAGGATATAGACCTCGTTTTTGTATTGATCGCCTTTAGTCCAAAGTTCAATTTGAGCAAGAACCTGGTTGGTAAAGGAGGCGGACATCACAAAAGAGGGGTGGCCTGTGGCATTACCAAGGTTCAGCAACCGCCCTTGAGAAAGTAAGATCATACGGTTGCCGGAAGGCATCTCATACATATCAACTTGATCTTTAATGTTGGTTTTTTTCAAATTAGCCAGTTGAGCGACCTGAATTTCATTGTCGAAGTGGCCAATATTACCAACAATCGCCATGTCTTTCATTTCACGCATGTGCTCGATACGAATAATATCTTTATTGCCTGTTGTCGTAACAAAGATATCTGCATCTTTCACAGCGTCCTCAAGGGTAACTACCTCAAACCCATCCATTGCCGCCTGCAGAGCACAAATAGGGTCGATCTCGGTGACTTTAACACGAGCACCAGCACCACTGAGTGATGCAGCAGAACCTTTACCCACATCACCATAACCGCAAACAACAGCAACCTTGCCAGCCATCATCGTATCGGTTGCACGCCGGATACCGTCAACGAGTGACTCCTTGCAGCCATATTTGTTATCAAATTTTGATTTTGTAACCGAATCGTTCACATTAATGGCTGGAAACGGTAATTTTCCTTCTTCCATCATTTGATAAAGACGATGAACACCGGTTGTTGTTTCCTCAGAAACACCTTTGATGGCCTCGCGCTGCTTCACAAACCAACCGGGGCTGGCTTTCAACCGCTTCTTGATTTGAGCGAAGATGGCCTCTTCTTCCTCCGAGCCTGGGTTATCGAGTAAACCAGTTTCGCCTTCTTCAACGCGTGCCCCAAGTAGAATATAAAGTGTGGCATCACCACCATCATCAAGAATCAAATTACAAGGCCCGTCTTCAAACAAGAAGATACGGTCTTGATAATCCCAATGCTCTTCGAGTGATTGTCCCTTAATGGCAAAAACTGGCGTACCACCGACAGCAATGGCTGCGGCTGCGTGATCTTGCGTTGAGAAAATATTGCAAGATGCCCACCGCACTTCAGCGCCAAGAGCATTCAAAGTTTCAATCAACACAGCGGTTTGAATGGTCATGTGCAAAGAGCCGGCAATGCGCGCACCCTTTAATGGCTGGCTAGAGCCAAATTCCTCGCGCAGGGACATCAAGCCCGGCATTTCCGTTTCAGCAATATCAAGTTCTTTGCGACCGAAGTCAGCAAGAGAGATGTCCTTAACGATATAATCGTTGTCAGCCATGGCTGGCATCCTTATTTTGGGGAGTGCATAAACAGGCACAGATTGGCGCATTTGTGGCGCAATTTCACGTGCTCTCTAACAGCCCTTGCTCCATCGCGCAAGTGATATAAAGATTTGTTTATGTCGCAAGGAAGGTAAAAATCACCCTGTAGCAGGATTTAAGTATCAGCCTTGTTCCTCGTCAACATGCCTTTTAAATTATCCAAAAGCTCAATCTTTACCCCTTGGCGCCTCATGATTGCGCCCTGTTGCAACACAGATAATGTATTGTTCCAGGCCCAATAAATCACCAAGCCAACGGGGAATGTTGCCAACATGAAAGTGAACATCACCGGCATCCATTTGAAAATCATCTGTTGTGTTGGGTCTGGCGGCGCCGGGTTCATTTGCATTTGAATGAACATTGTGATGCCCATGAACAAGGGCCAAACACCCACAGCTAAAATAGCCAGGAAGCTTGGGCTGTCAAAGGGGAGTAAGCCAAACAGGTTTAGAATTGATGTGGGGTCAGGGGCGGATAAATCATGAACCCAACCAAAAAACGGTGCATGGCGCATTTCGATGGTGACATAGATCACCTTATAGAGTGAGAAGAACACAGGGATTTGGATCAATACTGGCCAACAACCCGCCGCCGGATTGATCTTCTCTTTCTTATACAATTCCATCATTGCTTTTTGTTGCGCTGGTTTGTCGTCCCCCAGTCGCTCACGAATAGCTGTCATTTCAGGCTGCAGCTTTTTCATTTTAGCCATTGAAGTGTATGATTTATTGGCCAACGGGAAAAACAATAACTTTAGCAACACTGTGACAATTAAGATCGCCACCCCAAAGTTGCCCACCGTATGGAAAATCCAATTCATAACCTTAAACAACGGTTTGGTAATAAAATAGAACCAACCCCAGTCGATTATTTTGTCGAATTTTTCAATTTTAAAGCTATTTGCATAGCGATCAACAATATCAGATTTTTTAGCACCAGCGAACAAGCGGTTGCTTATGGTCGTTTCGCCGCCTGCTGGAATATTTACGGCTTCACCCAAAAAATCACTTTGGTAAAATGGGCGGCCCTTTGCATAATAATTATAATGGGCAGTAAACCCGCCCCCAGGGATCAGCGCCGTTGCCCAATATTTATCGGTGATACCCAGCCAACCATTTTTGGCCGGCTCCTTGATGATTTGTTTCTCATCTTCCATTTCACCATAATCGAATTCGTCCAGTCCCTGATCACCGATATAGCCAACCATGCCTTCGTGCAGGACATAAATACCCGCTACTTTGGGTTTGCCATAGCGGGCAATACGGCCATAGGGCTTAATCGCAAGCGGGTTTTTGGAACCGTTGATGACCTTCTCTGAAACGGTGAACATATAATCGGCATCCATCTCAATAGTGCGCAGGAATGTGATGTTATTCTCGTTTGTGAAGGACAGCACAACTGGAGAGTTGGGGGTTAGGGTTCCACCCTTGGCCAATTTCCAAACGGTGCTGGGCCCGGGTAACTTTCCAGCTGCTCGGTCGGGCGACCAGCCGAACTCCACAAAATAGGCCTGTTCTGATGAAACCGGATTTAACAGGGTGATTTCGGGGGAAGTTTTATCAACCTCCTCGTGATATTGCGAAAGACGTAATTCATCAATCCGTGCCCCTCGTAGATTGATGCTGCCATTGAGTTTTTGAGAGGATAGCGGAACTCGCCCTGCTTTATCTTCTGTCGCAATAGATGGGGTGCTAGCGCCAGGAATAGCGCTGCCAGAGCCTGCCGGTATAGTCGGCACACCATCCCCGTTGGTCGAGACGGTTGGAGCTGCGCTTTTGCCACCATTGGCTTTTTCAAACGCCTGCTGCTCGGCCAAACGCTGCTCAGTAATGATTCTTTCTTTTTCTATCCGTGGAGAGATAACCAAAATTTGCCAAAAGAAAACAACCGCCAAAGAAAGCACGGCAGCTAGAATGAAATTGCGTTGGTTGTCCATAGATTAAAGGCCTGTATCCAGTAGGGGCATGGGGTTATATATGGTTTGTTTTAACAGAAAAACGAGCCCACTAGCCACTTTCATTTTGTTGCTGCGTTTATTGCCCCGTGTAGGAGAAATTTGCAATGACAGATTATGTATTATTCTTCTCTTGGCTTAAAAGGACAGCTTCGGTCAAAGCTTCTTCCACATCTTTGACCAGTTGTTGAAATGGCAGATCAGCTGCTATTCGACGGGCGATCAGTACAAGATCGTGGCCACAAGCTCCTTCTGGAATTGTGATTTGTTTAATCGCTTCTCGAAATCTTCGTTTAATACGGTTACGAATGACCGCATTACCGATTTTTGTTGTCACCGTAAAACCAACTCGCAAATCATTATTTGGCTCTGCCGTATTTCGTTGGTGCAATTGCATCACAAAAGCACGACGATGCGAGCGTGTGCCATTACGCGCCGAAATAAAATCAGCCCGATTCTTCAATCGAGATAAAGCAACAAATTGTCCGTCTTTGGGAATATCTGTTTTATGCAGAGAGTTTTTTGCGGCCATGGGTACGACGCTTAGCAATGACGCGGCGACCACCAGGGGTTGCCATGCGTGAGCGGAAGCCGTGGCGGCGTTTACGAACGAGTCTGCTTGGTTGGTATGTACGTTTCATATTATTTCATCGGTCAGCTAAACCGATTCCTTATTCGATCAAATGGTCGTTTGTTTGCTTGTAATCATGAGATTTTCAAACTGCTCAATGTCTTCGCCCTAAAGGATTAAGACTTTACCAAGCTTTTTGTACTCAAGACGAGAAAACCCTAAAACCTCAGATTTACTCAAAAGTAAAGCGTTGGCGGCTGTATAGGCAGGGCTGGGGCATGAGTCAACGCACCATTTGAGTGATTTTCATCGGTGATAACGTATTTTCACCAACCTGTTATTCACGCACCATTGCTCCTTTTGAACAGGCATGGTGAAACAGGCTTTGATAACCACCTGTATGGCGCTTATGAATAATCTTGGAGCAATTTATGGCAAAATCAAAAAATAAAGTTCTGAACCCCGATATTTGTGTGATTGGCGCTGGATCTGCTGGCTTGGTGGTTGCCTCCGCAGCCGCCTCTTTTGGTGTCGAGGTGGTGCTAATCGAAAAACATAAAATGGGCGGTGATTGTTTGAACTATGGCTGTGTACCCTCAAAAGCATTAATTGCTGCTGGTAAACAAGCCCATGCAATTCGCAATGCAAATCAGTTCGGT
>JAZGFF010000028.1:0-6347 GCA_036479095.1 Rhizobiaceae bacterium
AGAGCATCCTCCTGGAAAGATAATTTCACTTCTTCCATATCAAAAAGTCTTTGGTACTGTTTGATCAAAGCATTTTTTGGCTCTGATAAAATTTGCACCAAGGCATCTTCATCAAGATCTTCTAAAGTTGCCAGCACCGGAATACGGCCAACAAATTCAGGGATTAGACCAAATTTCAAGAGATCCTCTGGCTCAAGATCTTTAAATAATTCGCCCGTCTTACGCTCGTCAGGGCTTTCAACGGATGCGCCAAAACCAATGCCAGTGTTGCGACTACGGTCCGAGATAATTTTATCGAGTCCGGCGAATGCCCCACCAGCAATAAACAGGATATTGGTTGTATCTACCTGCAAGAATTCCTGCTGGGGATGCTTGCGGCCACCTTGGGGAGGAACAGAAGCAACTGTCCCTTCCATGATTTTCAACAAAGCTTGCTGAACGCCCTCACCTGATACATCACGAGTAATGGAAGGGTTGTCAGATTTACGAGAAATCTTATCGACCTCATCAATATAAACGATACCGCGCTGGGCCCGTTCAACATTGTAGTCAGCACTTTGCAACAATTTCAAAATGATATTTTCTACATCTTCACCAACATAACCAGCCTCAGTCAAAGTTGTAGCGTCAGCCATCGTGAAGGGCACATCAATAATGCGCGCTAGGGTTTGAGCCAATAGGGTTTTACCACACCCGGTTGGGCCAATAAGCATGATGTTGGATTTTGCCAATTCAACATCTTCGTTTTCTTCTGCATGGTTCAACCGCTTGTAGTGGTTATGGACCGCGACAGAGAGCACGCGCTTGGCATGGGGTTGACCAATCACATAATCATCCAACACATCCAAAATTTCTTGTGGAGTTGGTGTGCCTTTGGTGGACTTCACCAAACTGGACTTATTTTCTTCGCGGATAATATCCATGCACAGCTCAACGCATTCATCACAGATGAATACAGTTGGCCCCGCAATTAGTTTGCGAACCTCATGCTGGCTCTTGCCGCAAAAAGAACAATAAAGCGTATTCTTAGAATCGCCGCCATCGCCTGTACTTGAAACCTTGCTCATTACCCACCTATACCCGAGCGTTCATACGCTCTTTTAAAATAGTTCACACACCCGAAGGTGCACCAATTATGCTGCGCTAATTTCGCCACATTATGGCAACTCTAGCAACAACCAACTCAAGTTTCCCTTAACGCGTATGGTTGACGCGTTAAGGGGCTGTAAAGATTGGCTTATTTCTTCTCTTCTTCGCTCTCAATTTCAGCTCTGGAAGAAATCACCTTGTCAATCACGCCAAATTTAACGGAATCAGCTGCATCCATGAAATGATCGCGATCGAGAGTTTTCTCAATCATGTCGTAATCATTGCCCGTATGCTTCACATAAACCTCATTCAAGCGGCGCTTCAATTTCACGATATCTGCTGCATGGCGTTCAATATCTGAGGCCTGGCCTTGATAACCACCGGAAGGTTGATGCAGCATAATACGAGCATTAGGCAGGGCAAAGCGCATGCCTTTTTCGCCAGCAGTCAAAAGCAAAGACCCCATAGAAGCGGCCTGCCCCATGCAAAGTGTTGCAACAGCAGGCTTGATGAACTGCATCGTATCATAGATCGCCATGCCTGAAGTCACCACACCGCCCGGAGAGTTGATATAAAGAGAAATCTCTTTCTTCGGGTTTTCCGCTTCAAGATAAAGCAGCTGTGCACATACAAGCACGGCCATGCCGTCCTCTATAGGGCCGGTAATAAAAATAATACGCTCTTTTAATAGTCGTGAGAAAATGTCGTAGGCACGCTCTCCACGGTTTGTCTGTTCGACAACCATTGGAACGAGATTCATGGCAGTTTCGATAGGATCCTTCATCGGACACCTTTCTTGTTGAATAGATTCGCTTATGACACAGCAAAGAGGGGGAATACTAAGGTAAGATTAACAACAGGGGATTGATCAACATTCTTTTTATCAGCACCCCGATGCGAATCTCTTGGGTTCGCATTAAAATAGGCAATGAGACGCCTCATTTAAAGAGGGAAAAGCCTATTTACTTGCGGTTCTTGGAATTTTACGTGGTTTTTTCTTGTTTTTTCGTAGGTGAGCGATGGAATTAACGTAATAATCAATCAGTTGCTCCTCCCCCGCCATTATTTCAAAATATCCATCCTTCTCGATAATCAGCTTCCGTAGGGTTAGCATGCGCAGCCCAGTAGTGATGGCGTAATCCCTATCCATGCGAGGGATATAAAGATGGGCTCCTTGACTTTCTAGCTCATCAACCAGGCTCAAAACCTTGGCTTTCATGTCTAACTCACTGAGCGGTTCGCCCTTCGATTCTTTAATGACAGTAGACACCAGCGCGACAGGCAACACGGGCACTACATCGCCCACCTTACCCATCAAATCGGTTCCAAACTTCTCGATAGCCTTAAAGCGTTTATCGCTGGATAGCTTAACGAATGAGGTATTCTCTTTGGCAAGCCAGCCTTGTAGTGAGATCGGTTTGCCAAAACTGGCACAGGCATATCCGTAACGGTAAAGTTTGCCCTGAAAACGCAACTTCAAGAGGTTCCAGATGAAACCCAGAACACCCCCAAAGCCAACCTTAAAAGTCGATTCGCCAATCGCCTTACGCCCCACCCCTGTCAAAATCCGATCTTCCAACACCCGATCGTAATTCAACCCAACGGGTACAAACACCACATCCCGGTGCTTGGCCTGATCGTGACCACCAATCATATACCCCAGCAACCCAAATTTTGGATCACGCAAATGGCCATCGCGCGACAACCCGCCTTCTGGGAAAATCGCTTGGGTTACACCAGAGCGAGTAGCCATTGCCACATAGCGAGCCAACACACGGCGATAGAGTAGATTGCCAGAATCGCGGCGAATGAAATAAGCGCCCATGGCGTGAATTAAGTTCTGTAACAGCCAAACCCGCGCCCATTCCCCAACAGCATAGGAAAGAGTTGCACTTGCTGAGGCCAAGTACGTAACCAGCACATAGTCCATGTTGGAACGGTGGTTCATCACGAACACTACCGTTGCCTCTGGATCAATCTTAGACAGGCCATCATCATCGGCATAACCAAGGCGAACGCGGTAGACGAAGGTCGAGGCCCACCGCGCCAACCTCGTTCCTATTTTGGAATAGGTGAAGGCATTAAAATTGGGAACGATTTCTTTTGCATAGTGCTCGGCCTTAGCCATTGCTACTTCGCGTGGGACATTGGCCTCTGTTACATGGGCCTCAATCGCCTTCACCACCGCACCATCAAGCAATAGTTGATCGATGAGGGATTGGCGTTTGGTGGTTTTAAACGGTTGGATACGCAGGTGCAGACGGGTGTTCAGCTCATCAATCGCCAAATTTGCCTTGCGCCGAAAGAACCAGCGAAACCCCGGCCCGATGATCCGATCAAGCAGACCAATCACCCCAAACAGCCCAAAGACAATCGCAATCCAAAGCGGTATCGATACGGAATCAAACAACCACAAACTCCTCCTGCGAATAGGTTAGGCTATCGTGGCGGAATGTGAAACTGTTTCGATGAGAGAGTTCTCTCCCAACTTTGTCTGCCCTTGTTGAATAGAGTTGTCATATTGGTCAACGACAGTACCCCACTCAGGTATTATTGGGTAGTTCGGGGCAGGAATTGCAAAAATAATAAAAGTCACAAATTTGAAGCAAAAAAGAAAACACTAACCATTATCAAGCCATTACCAGCAGGAAAAAGAAGGCCTATCTGCAAGGTAAGAAGTATAAGCGAGGTCATCCGAAGCTTTTCACCCGCTCCAGTGCCTCCGATACCTTCTCGCGCTTGGCTTCTAGTTCGGCTAGCCGTTCACGGTTCTCAGCAATAATTGCCTCTGGTGCATTGGCAACAAATTTCTCATTGGCGAGTTTACCGCTAACGATTTTGAAATCCTTCTCGATGCCAGCCAGTTCTTTTTCCAAACGGGCGATCTCGTCGGCGAAATCCACCAGTCCTTTGAGTGGTAGGCAAACCGTTGCCTCGCCTACCACCATCTGCGCCGAGCCTTCAGGCGCACTGTCGGTGTGGGATATGCCTTCGATACGGGCGAGCCGTTCAACAGCCGCCGTATTTGTTTCCAAACGGGCTTTGGTTTCAGCACTTGCTCCAACCACAACGAGCGGCATTTTGAGGCTTGGCTTGATGTTCATCTCGGAGCGCACGGAGCGGATTTCTTGAACTAGGCCGATCAGCCAGTTGATCTCATTCGCGGCGGCTTCATCGCGCACATTTGGCGTTGGCCATGCAGCGTGACACAACAATTCACCGCGTGGGGTTGTGGCTGTTTCTGCCCATAGCTCTTCCGTCATAAACGGCATGAACGGGTGCAGGAGTTTATAGATTTGATCGAGCACGTAGGCCGCCGTTGCTTGGGCTTCGGCTTTGGCCGCTGCGTCGTCGCCAGCAAACACTGGCTTGAGCAATTCCAAATGCCAATCGCAGAAGGTGTTCCAGACGAACTTATAGGCCGCACCTGAGGCATCGTTGAAACGGTATTTCTCAATATTTTCCGTTACTTCGACCACAGACTTCGACAATTCTGTTAATATCCAGCGGTTCAACTGGCTCTTAACAGCATCAGGATTGAAATCGGGATCATGTTTGACCTCGTTCATTTCGGCGAAACGGGTGGCGTTCCAGAGTTTTGTTCCGAAATTACGATAGCCAGCAACGCGGGTTGGGTCGAGTTTTACGTCCCTGCCCTGCACCGCCATAATAGCCAGAGTAAACCGCAATGAATCCGTGCCGTATTCGTCCATCAGTTCGAGTGGGTCGATGCCGTTGCCCTTCGACATCGACATTGTCGCCCCATCCTTATCGCGCACCAACGGGTGCATGAAAACCGTGTGGAATGGCTCAATACCCTTGCCGTCCTCGTCCTTCATAAAGTGCAGCGACATCATCATCATCCGCGCCACCCAGAAGAAAATAATATCGAAGGCGGTGGAGACAACGGAAGTCGGGAAATAGGTTTTTAGTTCGTCGGTGTTCTCAGGCCAGCCAAGGGTGGAGAACGGCCAAAGGCCAGAGGAGAACCATGTGTCTAGGACGTCTGGGTCGCGCCAGATAGGCATTTTTTGTAACCCGTGTGTATCTACCCAATCCTTCATACCCACGGAGCTTATCGGTGCATCCACGACAACAAGCTCAGTACCTTTTCCATGATAATATTTTCGCGCTGCGACTAGAGCCTCTTCTTCTGAAGGTGCGCAAAATGTTTCAAAGCTTCCAAATTCAATAGCTTGCAGGGAATCTCCACTCCATTTTGGCCCATACCAGACAGGTATCCTATGCCCCCACCACAATTGCCGTGAGATACACCAGGGCTGAATGTTTTCCATCCAGTTGAAATAGGTATTCTCCCACATTTGCGGAACAAATTTGGTGCGGCCTTCTTTGACTGATGCGATGGCGGGGGCTGCCATGGTCTTGGCGTCCACATACCATTGGTCGGTCAGCATGGGTTCGATCACCACGCCTGAACGGTCGCCGAACGGTTGGGCAATAACCTTGTCCTCAACTCCGCGATAGAAGCCAAGTTCCTCGACTTCTTTCAGCACCAGCTTACGGGCATCAAAGCGATCTAGCCCCTTGTAGTGTTCAGGCACATTATTTTCAGGGGTAACGATCATCTTCGCCTCCCCGTCCATCAACGGAATGAGCGGGATATTGTTGCGGCGAGCGACCTCATAGTCGTTGAAATCGTGAGCACCAGTAATTTTCACCGCGCCCGTGCCAAACTCTGGGTCTGGATATTCATCGGCAATGATAGGAATTTCGCGCTCAGCAATCGGTAGACGCACCATTTTGCCAATAAGATTTTTGTAGCGATCATCGGATGGGTGAACCGCAACCGCGCCGTCCCCCAGCATTGTTTCTGGCCGCGTGGTGGCAATGACGATTTCTTCGATGCCATCGACAGGCCCATCAACCAACGGATAGGCAAACGACCACATATGGCCGTCCACGTCTTTGCTCTCCACTTCGATATCAGAGATTGCTGTTTGGAATACTGGGTCCCAGTTCACCAAGCGCTTGTCTTTATAGATCAAACCCTCGTCGTAGAGTTTCACGAACACATCAAGCACTGCATCAGACAAACCCTCGTCCATGGTGAACCGTTCGCGGCTCCAATCGCAGGATGCGCCGAGACGTTTGAGTTGGTTGAAGATAAGTCCGCCTGACTCTTCCTTCCATTCCCAAACCTTCTCGACAAATTTCTCGCGCCCCATGGCGTGGCGATCAGGCTCGTTACGTTCGGCCAATTGCCGTTCCACCACCATTTGCGTGGCGATGCCTGCATG
>JAZGFF010000029.1:0-39742 GCA_036479095.1 Rhizobiaceae bacterium
GAATCAACACGATCATATCGCGGGTAATATTCGGCATATCATAAGCCAATTCAGCGCCCCCTTGATAAAGCGCCCCAAATAAAATTGCCGCAGGTACAATTCCAGCAGGATGAGAACGCCCCATCAAAGCAACAGCAATACCAACGAATCCCGCCCCTTCAACAAAATCAAGTTGCAAGCGCGCCTGATCTCCCATGACCGGGTTTAGGGCCATCATTCCGGCCAGCGCGCCAGACATCATCATTGTTATCACAATAATTTTGACTTGCGGCATGCCAGCATATTTTGCGGCTCGTGGGCTCAGACCGAGGGTGC
The DNA here is from genome assembly GCA_036479095.1 of Rhizobiaceae bacterium. GTDB lineage: Bacteria > Pseudomonadota > Alphaproteobacteria > Rhizobiales > Rhizobiaceae > Pseudahrensia. The sequence continues at coordinate 316 of JAZGFF010000029.1, forward strand.
GCATTTCGTATCCAAATCGGGTTCGCCAAACCACTAACCAAACCAAAAACGCCATCAACAATGCCAACAGGAAAGTGATGTTGACAGGAGAGGAGCCCATATCGATACCCAAAGGTTTGAACAACCAGTCGAGTTTAGGAATTTGCCCCCCCTCAAGAAAATCGCGGGAACGAGGGCCAAGGGTGGCCGATTTTTGTAGGGGGCCAGCTAACAGGTAGACCATTAATGCTGCTGCAATAAAATTAAACATGATCGTCGTGATGACGATATGGCTGCCGCGTTTGGCCTGCAGATAGGCAGGAATGAACGCCCAAAGGCCGCCAAAAAGCGCAGCCCCTAGAATTGCCAGCGGAAAGGTCAACCACCAGGGCAAGATACTATCAAACGAAAGGCAAACCAACCCAACGCCTAAGCCACCCACATAGGCCTGCCCCTCGCCCCCAATATTGAACATGCCAGCATGAAAAGCCATTGCAACAGCAAGGCCAGTAAAGATGAAGGTAGTTGCAAAAAACAGGGTGTAGCCGAGATTATATCCGTTACCAAAAGCCCCCTTCACCATGAGATAGGCGGCCTCCACTGGGCTTTCACCAACAAACAAGACCACTAATCCGGCAATCAAAAAAGCCACCACCACATTGATAAAGGGCATTAAACCATAATCAACCCAACGGGGTAGGGCGTTGTTCATAACAATTTGTCCGATCACCGTTCGTGATTAATTTGATTATTGAATTGTCGAATTTGCAGTATCCATCATTAAATCAGTACTTTGCAAGACCTTTGCATAGGAGCCATCGATTATTCCCAGCGTTAAGGCTTGCACTTCGTCGGCGCCCCAGTTTTTGCCATTAATATCTTTAGCCTCAACACTAATGACGCAGTCTTTTGGCAAGAACACCATGAACCCTAAATTGCCTGCCATACGCACGGTCGATTCAACGCAATGCTCCAAATGCCCCCCGCAAATAACCAGTTCATGGGAACCGATTTCTTCCAGAACTGCCATTAAATCAGTACCGATGAATGCATTGTTGGTTTGTTTTTCGACCACCGTTTCATGATCCAGCGGTGCAAATTCTGGTTTGAAGGCATGGCTGGGCTTCCCAGGATAATAGGGGGATTCAGGGTCAAGAGAATTGTCCTGGATGTGCACCACCCCGTTGCCCATCTGGCGCCAATGATTGAGGAGTTTTACCATGTTGGCTTCGGCTTCAGGTTGCCCTTGTTTTCCGTATTTTGGGTCATCAATCGCAATCTGCATATCGATTATAACCAGGGTAGCACTCATTGTTTTTGTTCCAATTTTAATTGTCCGTTTTCAACATTACCCTTGAAGAAAGGATTAAATGCCACTTCCCATAGATGATCATCCGGGTCAGAAAAATAGCCAGAATACCCACCCCAGAATACCTTTTGAGGGATTTTGACAGCTTTCGCCCCACAGGCAACAGCATGGGAGAAAAATTCGTCGACTTTTGTTTGATCTTGTAAATTAATCGCCAATGATACCCCGCGAAATCCAGCCGCTTCATCTACAACACCAGCGTCCTTCGCCAAATCCGCTCGATTATAGAGTCCAAGCACAATGGAATTACCTTGCAAGAAGCTCACACTATCTTGGCTTGCAGTTGTATTTACCCAGCCCAGTTTTTCGTAAAATTGGGTCGACACCGAAAGGTTCTCCACCCCAAGGGTAACAATAGAAATATTTGCGATGGGCAGGTTTTTCATAAACAAGCTCCAGTGTGGTAAACATCAATGTACTCAGATTTTTTATCCACGCCAATCGTTTCCTTCCCACATTTGCTTCAGGCTTGAACGGTAATTTGGGTATTGGTAATCCATTCCTAAAATCAACTTTGATTTTGCATTAGAAACCCGTTTATTCTCACCATAAAAGCTACGAGCCATGGGAGTTAGATCGGCGCTTTCAAAATCAATCTCTGGCGGTGGTCCAGTCCCTATCAATTGATGGGCCAAGGACACCACATCTTGGGGCGGAGCTGGTTCATCATCTGTGATATTAAATATTCCGCATGCTTTTTGATGTGCTGCCAAACTTAGGGCTTGGGCAATATCTTTGACATGAATGCGGTTGAAGACCTGGCCGCTTTTAACCAACCGGCGCGAAGTTTTATTCTTGGCATTGATGATGGCATTGCGCCCCGGCCCATAAATTCCAGCCAGTCGAAAGATACCCACAGGAATGTTGAGCATATCGCCTACGGATAACCATTCATTTTCTGCACAAACACGTTGTTGAGATCGTTCAGAAGCGGGAGTTGCAGCAGTGTTTTCATCCACCCAAGCCCCATCATGATTCCCATAGACGCCAACTGTAGACAGATAACCAATCCACTCCAAATTTGGCGCAATATCTAACAGCGGGGTGTTGCCAATGGCATTGAGCGTTGGATCACAAATCTTTGTCGGCGTTTTTGTGCGAGACGGAGCAATGGATACAATCAGATGTGTTGTTTGATTTAAGAGCTGTAGTAATTCATCTGATAAGACAGCCCCCTCAAATATAACCGGGGTAATGTTACGTTCTGCGAGCGAATCGAAATGCGCTTTATCTCGGCTTGTTCCCCAAACACCCGTATTTCCATTACTCAATAACCCGCCGATTTCACGACCCGAATACCCGGCACCAAATATTCCAACCTTCATAACTTTTCCAGCTCTGCACTAGCCCAATCAGCGGTTTCTTGAATGATTGTGTCGCCATCTTGCTTTAATCGCTTGATGATGGGTAGCAAATTAGACTCACCAGAGTTCCCGGCAGCAACAAGGCAATTCCGGATAAAGCGATTTCGCCCGATCCGTTTGACGGGAGAACCTGAGAAGCGAACCCTAAACTCAGCGTCATCGAGCTGAAGAAAATTTTGTAAGAGTGGCTCGGTTACATTCGATGGCGTCGCCAGTTTTATTTCTGTCGCCATATCAGCAAATTTATTCCATGGGCAAATCGCTAAGCAATCGTCACAACCAAAAATACGATTCCCCATGGCTTTACGAAACTCAACCGGGATCGCCTCCTTATGCTCAATCGTTAAATAGGATATGCAACGGCGGGCATCCAATTGATAAGGAGCGGGGAACGCTTTTGTTGGGCAGATATCCAAACAACTGGTGCACTTACCACAATGGTCTTCTTCTGGTTCATGGGCTGGCAGATCTAAGGTTGTGAAAATCGATCCAAGAAACAACCATGATCCAAATTCACGCGAAACAAGATTTGTGTGTTTGCCTTGCCAGCCCAGCCCAGCTTTTGCAGCCAGTGGTTTTTCCAACACAGGGGCTGTATCAACAAATACTTTAATTTCCTGATCAACCCCATTTTGTTTGGCCCTTGAAACCAGTTTTGAAGCCAGTGTTTTCAACCGCCCCTTGATCAAGTCATGATAGTCGCGATGGCGTGCATAAACGGAAATGGCTCCCAGCTGCTTTTCTTCGAGAATAGATAATGGATTCTGTTCTGGTCCATAATTCATGGTCACCACAATAATGGACTTCACCTCTGGCCATAAATTTCGCGGATCAGATCTGCGCTCGAGTGTATCTTCCAACCACTCCATGCTTCCATGACGATTGGCTTTTATAAAGTTTTTTAGATGTTCTCCAGCAGCTTCTATTGCATTGGGCTTTACAATCCCAACGCTATCGAAACCCAAAGCCTTAGCCTCAGCGTCAATAAAGTTCTGGAATTTATTCGAGTCGATCAAAAGTCCAAGTCAACATAATGAGAAACCGGTGGATTGCCCCGTACACGGTCTGCCAGTAGCGGTCTGAATGTAGGGCGCGATTTAATCCTTACATACCAGTCCTTCAATTGAGGCTCTTCCTTCCATTCGATTTCACCAAGATAATCTAAAACGGATAGGGAGGCCGCAACAGTTAAATCAGCGTGGGTCATGCGCTCTCCTGCAAGCCAATTGTTTTTTGAGGCAAGCCAAGTGAAATACTTTAGGTGATATTTAATGTTGGCGCGGGCTGCACGTATAGCCTGACTATCGGGAGCGCCCCCGCCCGTATGGGATGGCATTTGCCGTTTTGTCACCCGCTCATGAACCAAATAGCGAACAACTTCTGCTTCAAATTTGGTTAAGGACCATTCGATAATTCGCCGCATTTCGGCCCGTTCAACCGGGTTTTCGGGAAACAACCGGCGATCACGTTTTAATACCCCATGGGTTTCATCAAGATATTCACCAATCACTTGGGCGCCAATAATCACCTCGCCCCCATCCACCAGTACAGGAAGGGTATTTGCAGGGTTGAGGGTTAAGAATTCATCCCGCCTTTGCCAAACCTGTTCTTCGGTTAATTGTAAATCTAACTCATACTCGCCCATCATCAAGCGGATGGCCCGCGATCCTGCAGAAAGTGTGTGGTGGTAGAGTTGGCGCATGGGGCTTTAGATATCCTTGAGGCAAAGTGAGGCTGATTGATCGATCCTCAATTATCTCTATAGGTGGCTGATGAAACGGCGGCAAGTGAGCTGATTCGCTTGCTACACAATAATACGACGAGGTGAAATAGTTCCTGATGAGCATTGAACAGATACTCGTCCTTGCAATTGTTCAAGGGCTAACGGAATTTTTGCCGGTATCTTCCTCTGGCCATTTGATATTGATTCCAGCTTTCACCGGTTGGCAAGATCAAGGTATTGTAACCGATGTTATGGTACATATTGGATCTTTGTTTGCCGTACTGGTGTATTTTTGGCGTGATGTGAAGAACCTGTTTGGCGGGGCTATAGACCTTCTGCGTGGGCGTATAACCCAACATTCAAGGATGGTAACCTATATTGGACTTGCCACCATTCCTGCCCTTGGTTTTGGAGCATTGTTAAAGTTCTCAGGAATTTCAAACACCATTCGGAGTGTTGAAGTCGTTGCCTATGGGGCAATTTTCTTTGGTATCTTGATGTATATCGCTGATCTCGTGGGGAGCCGCGTCAAGAAAATGGAAGACATCAGGCTTGGCTCAGCGATGATTATTGGACTTGCACAAGCGGTTGCATTAATTCCTGGTACATCTCGCTCGGGAATTACCATGACAGCGGCGCGGTTTTTAGGTTTTGAACGGGGAGAAGCCGCTCGGTTTTCTTTTTTACTGGGAATCCCTGCAATCACTGCTGCTGGATTGTTCACCACCCTTGAAGCATTTCAACAGGGGCACGGTATCCCCAGCGATGCGCTCTGGGCGGCTTTTCTAACCTTCTTTGCCGCCCTTGCTGCCATCACCCTATTAATGGCGATCGTCAAGCGTACGTCGTTTTTGGTTTTTGTAATTTATCGGTTGGCGCTTGGCTTACTTTTATTGGCGATGGTTTATGATTGGTTTCCTAATATTTTACCGTCGCTCTAAATATTTCTGGTGGCAATTGGTGGCCGACCTGCCGCAATTGCGGTGATTGTAGCTTCCAACAGCATATCTGAAGATTCAACAATGGCTCGTTTTTCATTTTTTGAGGTGGTGATTTCGAGCTCTAGCGCACCAGCTTTTCTTGCGAGAATTGTGACCTTCTCCCGGGCTGATACTTCCGCCGCCGCCAGCGCCGTTTTTTCATTATCATATATTTTGTTAATACCGCTTACTTGGAAGCGCGAAGTTTGTGGTTGGGTGATGACGATCTCTACCCGCATAGAAATTTGCCCCACGACAGCACCAATTGCATTGGCAACATCAGCATTTTTCGGGACGATCGCATCGACTCCCAATAGCTTAGCAGCCCCTGGGTGATAGGCGTGGGCAGATGCACCAAGTCCAATGAGTGGGCGGTCTAATTTGAGGGAGAACTCCACCATTGAATCCTTGTTATTGTTTCGACCCTCTTTGTCCAAATGATTTTGAATAAGAGAGTGGTTGGTGAGGGTATTGCCGTCTTCTCCATCAAGTTGGAAAGCGGTTTCCAGCACTACTTCTGCCGAGCGACGCTCCACCTGTTTTTTGATCGTCTTCGCAAGTAACTTGTAATTTTCAAAAACTGCTTTGCCGCCCCCGTCACGTTTTTTAGCAAACAGTTGCAACGCTTTCCTGGCAGCTTCCTTATCCCAAAACCCATGTTCATCCAGGGCATGCATTGCATCGCTGGGGGTAAGACCAGCAATGAGTACAAGCCCACGACTAACCAACGTGTTTAAAGCAGCGTTTTGAGCTGCACCATCGAACAAACCTTCCACTGGCCGCGGTTCAAATGCGATTTGATCAAGCAGCTTGGTTTCGCCAACGCTCAGACCTGTGCTCATTCCGGCCCCTGTTTTGAAAACAAAGCGGCCATCATGGCGATTGTTGATAATGCTTTTTAACTGATCGTCCAAGGCCCTGTGCACCAGCTTGGGATACTCCTGAGCGACGAGACTAATGGGTACAAGTCGTTTTGGGCCAAGGTTGATTTGACGGTTCAACCCCGTTCCCTTCAAGGAGACTTCAGAATCTCCCCCTAGGCCAAATGTATGCATAGCCACGGCTTCCACCATGGTTCTGTAACCACCAACCAGAGCTCCGTTTGGATCAAGTTTTGGATTGCCATTTTCTAAGACGGCTACATCAGAAGTTGTTCCACCAATGTCATTGACGAACGCTTGTTTTTCTCCAGTTAAAAATCGGGCGCCGATAAGGCTGGCAGCTGGCCCAGATAAAATTGTTTCAATTGGCCTTCGCGATGCAAAATCTGCGCTAATAAGCGATCCATCTCCGCGAACAACCATAAGTGGTGCTTTGACATTATGGGCGTGAAGAGTTTTTTTTGTAGCCATTATCAGTTGGGTGATCATGGGTACTAAACGCGCATTTAGAACAGTGGTTAGGGCACGTTTGGGCCCGTTCAACTGGGCAGAGAGCTCATGGCTGCAGGTAACAGCTTTGCCGGTTTGCTTTAGAATTAAATCGCGAACAGCGAGCTCATGTGCTGGATTGCGAACGGCAAAATATCCAGCCACGGCAAACCCACTCACTGTTTTCGCCAATTCATCCAATTGTGTAATAAGCGGCGCTAGATCGAGCGGCTTTTCTTCATTGCCGTGGGTTGTGTGGCCACCCTCAAGTATCACCACAGGATCCTTGCCAAGGGCATCAGCCAACCTCGCATTTTGTAAATCGCGTTCTTGGAACCCAATCGAGATAAGAGCAACCCGCTCGCCTTGGCCCTCAACTAATGCGTTGGTAGCAAGGGTGGTTGAGAGTGAAACAAGGCCGATATTTTTTGGATCGCAATTTGAGTTTTCAATTGCCGCCTTGATAGCCCCAGCAATACCAACGGCCAGATCGTGACGCGTTGTGAGCGCCTTGGCTTTCGCTAAGACTTTACCAGCCAGCCCTTTGTTGTCAGCTTCCAGTATTACCGCATCAGTAAAGGTGCCGCCAGTATCAATGCCGAGTAGTAATGTCATTCTAAAGAGCCATTAAATATCACTTGGTCTCTATGTGCCGTGCTGAGGCGATTAGGCCAAGCGTTTTTTTATTAAACCAACGTAAGACGGTTGGTTAGATTATCCATTCCCGGGGCAATTGGAGGAGAATCAGTTGTTGCCAAACCAAGCTTACGCTCCCAAGAAAGGGCATGCTCAACGATCGTATCCAGATCACGATATCGCGGTCCCCAGTCAAGCCGGCGCATCATCCGAGAAGCATCAGCAACAATGGCAGGAATATCTCCTTTACGGCGCGGCTGGTTCCGAACTTCAAAGTCTACACCCGACACTCGCTTTACCGCATCAACAACCTCAAGCACCGAGCTTCCGAGGCAATAACCCGCATTACCGGTGAATTTCAACCCACCACCACGTAGGAATTTTAAGGCAGCGTAATGGGCGTTGACCAAATCAGAAACGTGAATGAAATCGCGCAAGGCGCTGCCATCTGGCGTATCATAATCAGTTCCATAGACATCAAAGTGAGAACGTTTACCCGTTGCCGCCTCACAGGCTAGTTTCATCACATGGGTAGCGCCGCGAGTTGAAAGGCCGGTACGTCCGAGCGGGTCAGCGCCAGCCACATTGAAATAACGCAACATTACATAACGCATGTCATGGGCTTCTGCCACATCGCGTATCATCATCTCGCTCATTAGTTTTGAAGCGCCGTAGGGTGACGAAGGCACCAAAGGGGCTGTTTCATTTACCGGTGTTAGGGCGGTTGGCGCTGCATAAACCGCTGCGGTTGAAGAGAAGATAAATTGCTTAATGTTACAACGTACAGCAACTTCCAGAAGTGTTCGTGTTCTTGATGTATTGTTTTCGTAATATTTCAAGGGCATTTCAAAGGATTCAGGAACCACAACAGAACCCGCAAAGTGCACGATTGTATCGACATTATTTTCCCTGATGGTATTTTCTACCAATGCGCGATCAGCAATATCGCCGATCACCAGTTTGGCTTTTGGGCAAACCGCCCAATCAAATCCAGTGACCAAATTATCAAGCACAATCACTTCTTCATCGTGATCAATGCATTCCCAGACCATGTGGGATCCGATATATCCAGCGCCGCCAGTAATCAACACACTCATTGCCCGATTGTCCCTTAGTTAATTTCTAAATTCGTGTCTCCAATTCTACAATTACAAAAAAGCGCTACAAAGGAGTTAAGATCAGCCTTAACTTGCTTATTATACTTAACGGTTTGAAACACCCGCTTCCCAGCCCAACATGGCCCGTTTACGGGTTAAGCCCCAATGATAGCCGGTAAGATTTCCTGATTTACCCAAGACGCGATGGCAGGGCACGACAAATGAAATTGGGTTTCGCCCAACCGCCGCCCCCACAGCACGAGCCGCTTTTGGTTTTTTGATCTTTGTTGCAAGATCAGAATAGGTTGTGGCCTTGCCCACTGGAATTGTTAATAAACCTTCCCAAACCCTGATTTGAAAATCTGTCCCGATGAGCACAATTTTTAACGGCTCCTCGGCACGCCATCGATTTGGGTCAAAAATTCTTTTTGCGTAGGCGGTGGTATAGGCCAAATCTTCAACATATTGGGCCTTAGGCCAACGACAGCTCATATCTCCAAGCGCCTCAACTTTGTTAAAACTTCCTGTTCCAACTTCTCCAGCGTGGCGACAATCGTCTCCCACTGCATCAGCAAAAGCTAATCCTGCTAAACCCCTATTCGTTGCCATGATCAAGGCCTCCCCAAAGGGGGTAGAATGAAATCCATAGCGAAGAACTAAGCCCTCGCCCTTTGCTTTAAAGGCGCCAGGAGACATGGCTTCGTGGGTAACAAATAGATCGTGCAAGCGTCCCGGGCTGGAAAGCCCCAATTCCAATGATGTTTCCAGCAAGGGTAATCCATCATTCAATAATTGTTTTGCATGATCCAGAGTGACGGCTTGCAGAAATGCTTTTGGTGAAAGCCCAGCCCAACGGCTGAAGGTTTTTTGTAATTTACTTGGCGCAACGCCACAAAGGTTTGCTAATTCTTCTAGTTCCGGTTGTCGTTGCCAATTGTCTGTTATGTGGCGCAAAACTGTACGCACGACTTCGTAATCCTCACCCGCTTGTGCAAACTGTGGGTCGGGCTTTAATGCTGTGATTGAAGTAAGCATGAAGTCTCGCTCGTCTGGGTTTTAGTAGAATTGATTGAAGCAATCCCGAGAGTTCTTTGCCACCCGAAACTTGCAGCTTTAATTATTATTTCGCGCTGGCTAAGGCTCTTTGAAATGCAAACGCAAAGCTTTCCCGGTCTTGCGGGTTTAAAAAATACCCAAATTCCACCTGTTTTTTACGGTTACATAGGCGCATCATTGTAATCCCGATTTCTTTATGACGATCGATTTCAAAGCGGGTTCCAAATTGGGGAAATTCGTAAACTCTCTCGACCCCCTTGTGACTTACTTTTTTGAAAAACACCCGGTGCGCGGATATTGCAACATCTTCAAAGGCTCGAGCCGCTCGATAATTGGATTTGAAAGCCCAATAGATCAAAATGAAATCCAAGCCCATGAAGCCGATGATCGGCCAAAGACCGAGGGAAAAAAAGAATAGCCCGATCGCTAAACACATCACCCCGATAGAACCAATAAGAATTTTATACCCTTGCTGCCCTAAAGAGCGGTAGGGGGTGAGCCGGGCAGAAAAAATGATGTTGTCTGAAATCATAGGCATAGTATAAATGTTTGTTATGAGTAGAACACCCAAAAAGAAAACCAAAAAACGGTTACCCCGCGCTCGCTATACAAGAGCAGAAATGGGCGAAATTTTTGCCCGCTTTAAGCAACAGCGCCCAGAACCAAAGGGTGAATTGAATTACCTTAATCCATACACCCTAATTGTGGCGGTTTTACTATCTGCGCAAGCAACGGATGTTGGAGTAAACCGGGCAACGGCAGCACTTTTTAAGGCAGCAGATACGCCCGAGAAAATGTTGGCATTGGGCGAAGAGAAGGTTCGCGATTATATCAAGACAATCGGGCTTTACCGCAACAAGGCAAAAAATGTGATTTTGATGTCGCGCCAGTTAATTGAGCAGCATGGCAGTGTGGTGCCGCGAGACCGTGATACCCTGACGAGCTTTGCAGGAGTTGGTCGCAAGACCGCGAATGTCGTGGTCTCGATGGCTTTTGGTCAAGCCACCATGGCTGTTGATACCCATATCTTTCGGATTGGCAACCGAATGGGTCTTGCGCCGGCAAAGACCACGGACGAGGTGGAAGATATTTTGATGAAACGCATCCCCAAAGAATATCTCTACCACGCCCATCATTGGCTCATTCTCCATGGTCGTTATACCTGTAAAGCGCGAAAGCCTGAATGTGAGAATTGTATTATTGCTGATTTGTGTAAGTCAAAAGAAAAGAGTTGTTCGATTCCAGCACCAATCGTTAAATTGGAAGAACAAACCGTTTCCCATCCATCATAATCGAGTTAGACTAAGATAAAATAATAAGGATTTTCCCATGCCACTTCGTATTGCTGTGCAGATGGATCATATTTCAACGGTCAATATTTCTGGTGATTCTACTTTTGCTCTGCTGTTGGAAGCCCAGTCCCGCGGCCATGAATTGTTTCATTATGAGGTTGATCGCCTCTCTATGCGCGATGGTCTGGTGTATGCCGACTGCGAACCCGTTACCGTTCGAGATGTGGAAGCAGATCATTTTACCCTTGGAGCCCCTAGCCGAGAAAATTTAGGCGATATGGATGTTATTTTAATGCGCCAAGACCCTCCTTTTCACATGGGTTACATTACCGCCACCCATCTGCTGGAACGACTTCACCCAAAGACCCTCGTTGCCAACAATCCAGCAGAAGTACGCAATGCCCCTGAGAAGATTTTTGTTACTGAGTTTCCTAAGTTAATGCCGGAAACATTGATCACCCGCTCTGGTGATGAAATTCGCAAATTTCGGGATGAGTTCAAAGACATAATTATCAAGCCTCTTTATGGTAACGGTGGCGCTGGGGTCTTTCGTATTCAAGAAGGCGACCAAAACCTCTCCTCTTTGCTGGAAATGTTTGAAGCGACCTGGCCAGAACCATTTATAGCCCAGCGTTATATGAGTGAAGTGCGTGCCGGTGATAAACGAATTATTTTGATTGATGGCAAAGCCGTTGGTGCAATTAATCGCATTCCTTCTGAAAATGAAGCCCGTTCTAACATGCATGTGGGCGGGCGCGCCGAGGCGATCGAGATGACGAAGCGGGAGGAAGAAATTTGTGAAGCCATTGGCCCGGAATTGAAAAAGCGCGGGTTCATTTTTGTTGGCATTGATGTAATCGGCGATTTTATGACTGAGATAAATGTTACTTCTCCAACTGGAATTCGTGAGGTTAAAAATTTTGGTGGCGCCGATATTGCGGCTTTATTTTGGGATGCGGTCGAATCTAAACGCCCTTAACTTTTCCGGATCATATCTTTTGCCGCAACCAATGCTCCAAGGGTGACAAGCAGGGTGGCAAAAATAATTATCCAGCTAAATTCCCCTTGCCCTGCCGCAAGGAGGGCGAAGGTTGAAAGGATGGGAGCTGCGTAACTTGCTGCCCCCAATAGTTGGATATTTCCTCGTTTCACCCCGTGATCCCAAACGTAGAACGCCAGCCCAACAGGCCCCAAACCAAGGCCAAGAATGGCTAATCCTTGCCCATAGTTTTGCGGCCAAATGCTGGTTTCCAAACTCAAGTGAGCAACAGCGGCAAGCAGTGCCGTGAGAGCGCAAAATCCAGTCACAACCTCACTTGAAACAGTTGCAAAATGACGCGACAGAACCGAATAAGCGGCCCAGATAATTGCACAAAGGCCAGCAGCTGCGTAGCCCCAAAGATGTGTGGAATCAAACGCAAATAGCCCACCTTTGCTGATAATCAACACAGCACCACTAAATCCGATAAAGCCTCCAAGCAGGTGATGGAGCCTTAACTTTTCGCCCGGTAGCAGTGCTGAAAAGAGGATGATCAACAACGGCCAAAGATAGGCAATCAACCCTGCTTCAATGGGGGGAGCATTTTGAAGGGCGGTGAAATAGAAGAAGTGATAACCAAATAAGCCGCCAACCCCCAGCAACCAAATGTGAAGGGGTTGGCGCAAAGCGGCAATCGATTTACCGGTTTTTACCATGCCAATAATTCCAATTACACTTGCAAGAGCAAAGCAAATTGCGGTTAATTGGAATGGCGGGATGGCACCACTTAAACTTGTCAGCAAGGCCAGCAGTGACCATAGCACGATGGCAATCATGCCAATCAATGTTGCCCTGTTCTCAGGTGTGCCTGTACTCATTAAACCTATACTAAGCCGCCGTTTCTTCTGCGATTCCAGCCATTAACAGGCCCAGTTCATTCTCGCTTGTATCTGGTGCCCTTTCGCCAACAATTTGGCCATCAAACATCACCAACACACGGTCTGCTAAAGAGCGGATTTCATCGAGCTCCACCGAGACTAGCAGCACCGCTTTTCCTGCATCACGCATTTCGATTATGCGTTTATGAATAAATTCAATGGCACCAACATCAACCCCCCGCGTTGGTTGGCCGATCAGCAGAACCACCGGATCCCGTTCCATTTCCCGCGCCAGGACAATTTTTTGCTGGTTTCCACCCGAGAAATTTGAAGTTTTTAATCGCGGATTGGGTGGCCGAATATCGTACTTCTGGATCTTATCCTTGGCCTCTTCCAGTATGGCATCGACCTGCAGAAATGGCCCGGAAATGAAATTTTTATCACTGTGATACCCAAGAATGGCATTTTCATTTTCTTCAAACGGCAAAACCAAACCCTCGTGGTGACGATCTTCGGGGACATGAGCCAACCCTCGTTCACGAAGAACTGCTGGATCAGCAACGATCGGCCTGCCATCCATCGTGATTGTGCCCGCCTGCGTTTTCACCATTCCTGCAATTGCTTGCAGTATTTCTGATTGGCCATTCCCGGCCACTCCGGCGATTCCGACAATTTCACCAGCGCGGACATTGAAAGATACGTTTTTGACCATATCCACCCCGCGACCATCTCGCACAGTCAGTCCTTGTACCTCAAGTTTCACATCCCCTGGATGGGCATCCCCCTTATCTACGTGTAACAACACCCGCCGCCCTACCATCAGTTCTGCTAATTCTTCTGCGCTGGTGTTTACCGTTTGGCGCGTGGCCACCATTTCACCCCGGCGCATCACCGAGACCTCATCTGTGATCGCCATGATTTCGCGCAGTTTATGGGTGATCAACAGCACGGTTTTCCCTTGCGCTTTTAATTGCTCAAGAATGCGGAATAAATGATCAGCCTCTGCTGGGGTTAAAACCCCCGTTGGCTCATCCAATATCAGCACATCAGCCCCACGATAAAGCGCTTTCAATATTTCTACCCGCTGCTGTAGACCAACAGGCAAGTCTTGAATAAGCGCGTCGGGATCAACCTTCAAACCATATTCATCCTCAAGCCGTTGCAATTCTTTGCGGGCTTTTTGCATCGAGTGGTTGAGAATATTTCCCCCTTCCACCCCTAGGATAATATTTTCTAGAACCGTAAAATTTTCGACCAACATAAAATGTTGGTGTACCATGCCAATACCCAGCTTGATCGCCGTTTGGCTATCGGGAATGACGGTAAGCTCCCCCTTCATTTTTATCCAGCCGCTATCCGCTTGATAGAAGCCATATAAGATCGACATCAAGGTAGATTTACCGGCGCCATTCTCGCCGATAATGCCATGGATTGAACCAGGTTTAATCACCAGGTTGATATCTTTATTGGCCTGAACTGGGCCAAAAGATTTACTAATTCCCGATAGCTCAATGGCCGGTGGATTTATTGTTTGTTGATTTGGTTTTTTACTCATAGATAAAAAGCTAGCATGGCTTTTCTCGCGCGTCATCTCGACATTGAGAAAAACCTTGGGCAGAACAGTCTAACCCAATATCCATATTCAGTGTGATCCATGAAAACCGATGATAACCGACTACAAGAATTAGAAGAAACGGTTGCCCATCAAGCAGCCGATATCGATAGCCTTTCTCAAACCGTCAATGAGCAATGGAAGCAAATAGATGCCCTAACAAAAGCTTTCCTGCGGTTTAGGGATCAGTTGAGCGACATGGAAGAGGGCGGCAATGGCCCCCATGAAAATACTAAGCCTCCCCACTATTGATACAAAACGTCATTGATCATCGCACAAGCAAAAACCCTCCCCACAGCCTGAACCGCTAGAGTAAACATCATTTTGCCCCCAGTTGGGGACGGCAGAGCCTGTTGGCATCGCCAACAAAGCTTTAAATAAAATAACAGCGTCACCCACAGGCTCTGCCCCGGCATTGTTTATCGTTCCACTTTCCATTCACACACCACTCACTGGCTAAGTCCTCGTTTAAAAGAACCCGTGAACACGGTCAGGCAGGCTGGCTTTTCAACCCTGCGGCACTGATCCTAAGTTCGCTCGATGGGCTGGCAAATACCAAAATGCCAACCCATCGAATCCGGACCCAATGAAATGACGTTGGTGATCGGCCACGTCCCCGTTTCATCAGGCGTGGGTAGTATGGGGGAAGAGGGAATGACGGGGATAAGTTTTTTTGGAAAATATTTTAATTCGAGATTTACCCGCAGCTTACGGGGTAGCGGGAGCATTAAGCTGTTTTTTTAACAAACTTTGTCTCCCCCATTCTTTCGCCCTTGCCCTGCTTAGCTCGCAAGATCAGCGATTACCGCATCCAGCACCAGCCAGCCGGCAGGGGTTGCTCGGAGTCGATTGTTGGGGAGTTCTTCTACCATCTCGTGCTCAATCATATCGGCCAAGCGTTGCGGGTCAATTGTGGTGTTGGTGATGCGTTGATAGCGCGCGATGTCCATACCTTCGCGAAGGCGCAGCCCCATCAAAAGCATTTCATCAGCCGTATCTTCATAGGTAAGCAGCTCATTTTCAACCATGCCGTGGCCCTGTTTTTCAACCAGATCAAGCCAGCTTTCTGGATGCCGTTCAGCCGTGGTGGCGTGCCGCCCATCATTCATTTTTAATCGCCCGTGGGCTCCAGGACCAATGCCCGCCCAAGTACCAAATCGCCAATAGGTAAGATTGTGACGGCTTTCGTGACCAAGTTTGGCATGGTTGGAAATCTCATAGGCGGGCAGGCCAGCAGCAGCGGTGATATCTTGAGTAAGTTCGTATAGTTGTGCAGCTTGTTCCGGGTCAGGAACGATAATTTTTCCCCGCCTATGCAAATCATAAAATGGTGTACCCTGTTCGATCGTTAGCTGATAGAGCGACAGGTGATCGGCGGCAAGTTCGATTGCTGATCGCAATTCTTTTTCCCAACCATTGAGGCTTTGATTGGGGCGGGCATAAATTAAATCAAAGGAAAGGCGGGGAAATATATCCCGCGCTAAGGCAATCGCAGCCCGGGCTTCATTGGCACTATGTTGACGCCCCAAAAATTTTAATTGCGCATCATCCAGCGATTGAACCCCCAAGGAGACGCGGTTTATTCCTGCCTTTCGGTAGGCTTTGAATCGACCGGCTTCGACGCTTGTCGGGTTGGCCTCCAGGGTGATTTCAATATTCTTAGGTACATCCCATGCCTGATTGATTGCAACTAAAATACGCTCGACAGTCTCCGGCTCCATTAACGATGGGGTGCCGCCACCAAAGAAAATTGAACTGACTTGCGTGCCCGGTTGCATGGCTGCCATGTGGGCGATTTCTTTTTCAAAACCACTGGCAAACCGAGATTGATCAATCGGCTGATGGCGGACATGGGAGTTAAAATCACAATAGGGGCATTTTGCAGCACAAAATGGCCAGTGCACGTAAATACCAAATCCGGGGGTACCATCATCATTATTGGGGGCATCGTTCGCTGACGTGTTGGTTGCAATCAAATTAGCCAAGGCGTTCATCACCTAATTGAGCTGCGGCAAATAAAGCAAAGGCACGGGCGCGATGGGAAAGCGGTTCGTCCCCCTGCCCCATTTTCCAACCATGTTTTTCAGTGGCGCTCATCTCTCCAAAGGTGCGGGAATGGCCGTCCGGTTTAAACACAGGGTCGTAGCCAAAACCTTGGCTTCCGCGCGGCGGCCAGACCATCTGACCATGGGCTTCGCCGCGATAATATTCCGCATGCCCATCGGGCCAACACAGGCAAAGTACAGCGCAAAAATATCCCCGCCGCTCCACAGGGTCAGATGCGCCTTTCTCGGCCAGTGCCTCTTCTACCTTGTGCATTGCCATGAAAAAATCACGGCCTGAACCGTCGTCTTTTTCCGCCCAGTCGGCGGTGTAAACACCCGGATCACCATCAAGCGCTTCAACGCAAAGACCGCTATCATCGGAAAGGGCAACCCGATTGGTAGCGCTCGCTGCTGCATAGGCTTTTGTATAGGCATTGGCTTCAAAGGTGGTGCCATTTTCTTCAGGTTCCGCTAGTCCCCGTTCTGCCACCGATGAAATGTTGAAACCGAACGGCTCCATTAGCTCGCGGATTTCCACCAGCTTACCAGAATTATGGCTAGCAAGAATAATTTCACGGGTTTCAAGTTTACGCATGGCTGACAATCAAACAGAGAGGTTTTGCAAAGCAACCAATTCGCTAATGCCTTTTTTAGCCAAACCCATCAACTTGCCAAATTCTTCTTCGCTGAAGGGTGCGGCTTCTGCGGTGCCTTGAATTTCCACAATACCGCCTGAACCAGTCATGACAAAATTTGCATCAGTTTCCGCTTCTGAATCCTCATCATAGTCTAAATCCAGAACTGGATTGCCGTTATAGATACCACAAGAAATGGCGGCCACATTATCTTTCAACACATTGCCGCCAATCATCGAGCGAGCTTGCATCCAATCAAGACATTCTTTCAAAGCCACATAGGCTCCGGTGATGGAAGCGGTGCGGGTGCCGCCATCCGCTTGAATGACATCGCAATCGAGCGAAATTTGCCGCTCTCCTAAGGCTTCCATATCAACCACAGCGCGCAAGGAACGGCCAATCAGGCGTTGTATTTCTTGTGTGCGACCCGATTGTTTACCAGATGCTGCTTCGCGGCGCATACGGGACCCAGTAGAACGGGGCAGCATGCCATATTCAGCCGTTACCCAACCCTTACCACCGCCACGCAACCACGGTGGAACCCTGTCTTCTAAACTTGCGGTGCAAAGCACATGGGTGTCGCCAAATTTAATCAAACAAGAACCTTCAGCATGTTTAGAAAATCCTCTTTCAATTGTGACGGCTCGCATTTCATCAAGGGCGCGTTTTGAGGGTCGCATATTGTTGTCCTATTGCTGGGTTTATTGGTTTTATTATTTGCGAATTTTAGCTCTTGTAACCATAGGCTTGGTAAGACGCTAGGGGGTCAAGTGCAAGATTTCTTTTCTTTCCCCTTTCGCCTCGTATTTATGCCCCCTATATTCATGTTATGAATGTGATCCACCCTTCTTTTGGTAATGCTGGCATGCCTCCAAGCTCAGATAGCTTGGATGAGCGCTCCCGTGAGATTTTCAAACATATTGTTGAATCTTATTTAGAAACCGGCGAGCCGGTCGGGTCACGAAATTTAGCGCGGCAATTAGAGATCTCTCTTTCCCCAGCCTCGATTCGTAATGTCATGTCCGATTTGGAGCATTTGGGATTAATTTTCGCGCCGCATGTTTCAGCCGGGCGCCTGCCAACAGAAATCGGCCTGCGTTATTTTATCGATGGTTTTTTAGAGATTGGCGATTTAACCAGCGATGAACGCTCCAACATTGATTTACAGGTCAAAGCTGCTTCGGCAGATAAATCGGTTGAATCGATGCTCCGTGAAGCCAGTAAATTCCTTTCTGGCCTTACCCAAGGTGCGGGACTGGTGATTGCCGGCAAAAATGATGTGCGTTTGAAGCACATTGAGTTCGTTCGCCTAGAAGCCACAAAAGCACTGGTAGTGATGGTGGGCGAGAACGATACGGTTGAGAATCGAATACTCGAATTGCCCTTGGGGCTTTCGGCTTCAACCCTGATTGAGGCCTCAAATTACCTGAATGCTCACATCGCAGGCCGCACTTTAAGCGAGGCGCGATTGGCCGTTGGTGCGAGCTATCATTCTGCTCAAAATGAGTTGGATGCTTTGGCGAAGTCTCTCGTTGACCAAGGCTTGGCAACCTGGGCTGGGGCTGCAAGCAATCACATGCCCCAACTCATTGTTAGGGGGCGGGGGAATTTGCTTGAAAATGTTGATGCACAACACGACCTTGATCGCCTCCGCCATCTTTTTAATGAGCTGGAAAGCAAAGAGGGTATGATGCAATTGCTTGATTTGGCTGAAACCGGGGAGGGTGTTAAAATTTTCATCGGCTCTGAAAACAAGCTCTTCTCCCTATCTGGCTCCTCCGTTGTTGTTGCCCCCTATCGTGACGGTGATCAACGCATCATTGGGGCGGTTGGGGTTATTGGCCCAACGCGGTTAAACTATGGGCGAATCGTACCGATGGTCGATTACACAGCACAGGTTATCTCAAAGCTTTTATCCTAAAGCGCAAAATAAGCTGGGAAGAGTTAAGTCAAGTTGGGGCGAAGCGGGGCGAAATGAAGGAAATTGAATTAAAGGCGGGTAAGCGCACACGAGTTTTACGAACCGTAAGCGGTAGCTTGGCAATGCGGTACCGTTTTCAAGCGACACCAACCAATAAGGACGATACCTTATCGGGGACAATCGAAATTAGAGGTTCCAATTGGATATTCCCACGAAAACCCACAACCCAAAAGCTTGCGGCGAAGAATATGATCAATAAACGGGCTTGGGATTCGTTCTACAGTATTTTTGTAATCGCTGATTGTGATGTAAAAATCACCTTTCAGCGATCAAAGTTGAATTTTAAAAACCTGCTTTACCCCGCACTTTTTGCCATTCTCATGGTGATGATCGCAATGATCTGGACATTAAAAACCCGAGGTCTTTAATGAGTAGGCTCTTGATTTTTTTATTTGAAAGGCCGATATGCGGTGCTGCAAAACAATCCATAACTACCACAGGCGATAGGTAAATTATGCAAGGACATAGCTCAGAAGACGAATTATTTGACGACGTTGAAGCGGAAGAAGCGCGTCTTGAAGAACAAGAACAGGCAGATATGGAAGCGGCTGAGGCAGAAGAGGCGGTAAATCCCAAGCCTGCAGCTGATCCAAATGATCCAGCACAAATTCTCATTGTGCTGGATAAGCTGAAATCCGAGAACGCAGAGCTGAAAGACCGCACCCTTCGTGCGGTTGCTGAAATGGAGAACCTGCGTAAACGCACCGCCCGGGAAATCAATGATGCGCGCTCCTATGCGGTTGCAAATTTTGCCCGTGATCTGCTCGCTGTTGGCGATAATCTACAACGGGCCATTCAAGCGGTGTCTGAAGAGAAGCGCCAATCAGGTTCCGATGATTTTAAGGCGCTGTTTGAAGGGGTAGAATTGACCGAGCGCGAATTATTAAAAGCGCTTACCAACGCCGGCGTCACAAAATTCGACCCGACGGGCGAGAAGTTTGATCCAAATTTTCATCAAGCGATGTTTGAGTTGCCGAATCCAGAATTACCAAACAATTCAGTTGCCCAGGTCGTTCAAGAGGGCTTTAAAATTGGGGATCGGGTGTTACGCCCAGCCATGGTGGGCATTGCTAAGGGCGGCCCAAAATTTGAAGACGTGGTGAAAGAGGAACCGCAACTTGAGGCAGTTGCCGATGCTGAGCCTGAAGCAGCCGAGGTGATCACAGAAGAAATGCTAAACCCAGATACACCCGAGACAGACGATACTGTATAGGGCTTAAAATAGCATTGGCCTGATAAAAAAGCGGGGTAGCATTGCTGCCCCGCTTTAAACTTCTAAAGTTTGCGTGTTTAACTTACCGCAGCAACAGCCCGTTTGGCCATGACCATCACTAGGTTGGCACGGTAGGCGGAGGAGCCGTGGATGTCGGAAAGCATGTCATCGGCATCTACTTTGCAAACCCCTAAAGCATCAGCGCTGAAGGATTTTTTCAACGCTTTTTCCATATCCTTTGCCCGGTAAACACCGCCAGAGGAAGCGCCGGTTACGCCAACACGAATATCGCGCTTTGTTTTTGTACCCCCATGATCAGCGACAAATACTCCGGCCATTGCATAACGCGATGCAGGGTTCGGGAATTTCGCATAGGCAGCTTTTTTGGGCGCAGTGAAGGTGACAGCTTTAATGAACTCATCTTCTTTTAGGGCAGTCTCAAACAAATCGACAAAAAACCGATCTGCTTTAATTTTGCGCTTGTTGGTCACAATAGTTGCGTTCAACGCAATCATTGCAGCCGGGTAATCAGCAGCCGGGTCATTGTTGGCCACAGAGCCGCCAATGGTACCGCGATTGCGCACATGAGGGTCACCAATATGAGATGCAAGCGCACATAAGGAAGGGCAGACCTTCATGATTTTAGCATTCGTGGCAACGTCTGCATGGGTTGCGGCGGCACCAATGGTCACATTTTTACGAGAGACTTTAATGTCTCCCATGCCCTTGATATGGGTTAGATCGATGAGATCGGATGGGGCAGCAAGCCGTTGCTTCATGGTTGGAAGCAAGGTCATGCCACCGGCGAGATATTTGCCATCATCAGCAGCACGCAGTTTCTTCGCTGCATCATTTGCGTCTTTGGCGCGACTGTAAGTTGTTTCATACATAAATCTGGTTCCTTATTTCGCAGCTTGAATTGCGGCCCACACATTTTGCGGGCTAGCAGGCATGGTGAGATCATTATTGCCAATAGCATCGGTAATCGCGTTGATCACAGCCGGTGGCGAACCAATCGCCCCGGCCTCTCCACAACCTTTAATGCCTAGCGGATTACTTGGGGTTTTGGTTTCAGTGGTTGAGACTTGGAAGTTCGGCAGATCATCTGCGCGCGGCATGGTGTAATCCATATAGCTGGCCGAAATCAGTTGCCCTTCATCATCATAGACCACGTTTTCCAATAGGGCTTGGCCAATCCCCTGAGCAAGGCCGCCGTGCACCTGGCCTTCAACGATCATTGGGTTGATAATTTTACCAAAGTCATCGGCAGCAACAAATTGCACGATTGTGGTTTCCCCAGTATCAGGATCAACCTCAACCTCACAAATGTAGCACCCAGCAGGGAAGGTGAAGTTTGTCGGGTCATAAAATGCCCCTTCCTTCAAACCCGGCTCCATGCCTTCTGGTAAGTTATGCGCCATATAGGCAGCAAGACAGATTTCATGCCAAAGCAGTTTTTTATCAGTACCCTTGACGGAGACCTCACCATTTTTAATCTCGATATCGCCCTCCGAGGCTTCGAGCAGATGGGCGGCAATTTTTTTGGCTTTGATCTCAACCTTATCAAGGGCTTTTTCGATTGCTGACATGCCGACAGCACCGGAACGAGAACCATAGGTACCCATGCCGAATTGAACTTTATCAGTATCGCCATGGACAACTTGTATGTTCTCAGCCGGTAGCCCAAAGCGATCGCTAACCAATTGCGCAAAGGTTGTCTCGTGGCCTTGGCCGTGGCTGTGGGAGCCAGTTAAAACTTCAACGGTGCCAACAGGGTTGACCCGTACTTCAGCAGATTCCCAAAGGCCAACACCCGCACCAAGCGAACCAACGGCGGCTGAGGGGGCAATGCCACAAGCTTCGATATAGCAACTCATCCCGATACCGCGCAATTTGCCCTTGCGCTTAGAGCTTTTGCGCCGCTTTTCAAAGTTGGCATAGTCTGATGCCTTCATCGCCGCATCTAGGGAAACACCAAAATCGCCGGCATCATAACACATGATAACGGGGGTTTGGTGGGGGAAGGATTTAATGAAATTCTTGCGACGCAATTCTGCTGGATCAACGCCCAATTGGCGCGCTGCGGTTGTCATCATCCGCTCCATTATATACGTCGCCTCAGGCCGTCCTGCACCACGATAGGCATCCACGGGTACCGTATTGGTATAGACCGTTCGCACGTTGGCATGGACATTCGGGATATTATATTGCCCCGATAACAATGTGGCATAGAGGTAAGTCGGGGTCGCAGATGAAAACAGCGACATATAGGCACCAAGGTTAGCAATTGTATCAACCTTCATACCGATTATTTTATTGTTTTTATCGAAAGCCATTTTTGCGGTTGATACATGGTCACGGCCATGGGCGTCGCTCAAGAAAGCCTCGCTACGACTTGATGTCCACTTTAGCGCTGAGACACCCGCGCGTTTTGCTGCCCAAAGGCAGGCGATTTCTTCTGGGTAGACGTAAATTTTTGCACCAAACCCACCCCCAACATCAGGGGCGATAACGCGTAATTTATTTTCTGGGGCAACTTGATAAAAGGCGGAAAGAAGCAGCCGAGCCACATGGGGGTTTTGTGATGTCGTATGCAAAGTGTAGTGGTCTTCGGCCTCATCATATTCTACCAATGCGGCGCGGGTTTCCATCGGGTTAGCCACCAAACGGTTGTTGCGAATGTCCATTTCAACAATATTGGCGGCTTTCTTAAATGCCGCATCGGTTTCTGCCCCATTGCCAATTTCCCAATCAAAAATGAGATTGTTCTTGGCTTCTGGGTGAAGCTGAGGAGCCCCTTTTTTCATCGCATCTACTGCACTCACCACGGCGGGGAGAACTTTGTAACTAACCTCTACTGCCTCTGCAGCTGCGACGGCTTGGGCTTGGGTTTCGGCAACGACGAGGGCAACCCCATCGCCAACATAGCGCACATACTCTGTTGCCAGTGCCGACCAGGCACCCATATTCATGGGAGAGCCATCTTTCGAGTGCACCATCCAGCCGCAAATAATGTTGCCGATGCCATCACCGGTTAATTGTTTGCCATCGAGAACCGCAACGACGCCTGCCATTTTGCTGGCGGCTTTACTGTTGATTTTTTTAATCTTCGCGTGGGCGTGGGGAGAGCGAACGAAGGCGGCGTAATGCGTGCCAGCAACTTTAATATCGTCCGTGTATTTTCCCTTTCCGGTGAGAAAGCGTTTATCCTCTTTACGCAGTGCTGGTGCACCAATTCCTTGTATACCCATAGTGATATTCTCCTAGGTGAAGAGCTGATCAGGTCTGTGTTGGAGCTTCTACTGTCTCAACAATCACCAAACCAAGCCGCTCTTATTTATTGGTTGCTCAATTTTATTGAGCGGCTTTTTTCATTCCCTTGCCCATGGCTTTTGCGCCAGCAGCAATTGATTTTACGATGTTGTGGTAGCCAGTGCAGCGGCAAATATTGCCTTCCAATTCTGCACGAATGGTTTTCTCAGAGAGCTTCGGCCCAAGGCGATTGACCATATCAATTCCAGCCATCACCATGCCCGGGGTGCAAAACCCACATTGCAAACCGTGATTTTTGTGAAAGGCCTCTTGCATTGGGTGTAATTGCCCATCCGATGCCACCCCTTCTATGGTTTTAATTTCGCAGCCATTGGCTTGAGCGGCTAGCATCGTGCAGCTTTTGACAGCTTTGCCATCGACATGAACAACACAAGCGCCACACTGGGAAGTGTCGCAGCCAATATGAGTTCCGGTTAAGTTTCGCTGTTCTCGTAAAAAATCAACGAGTAACGTACGGTCTTCAACCGTAGCGCTCGTTTCTTTGCCGTTGATGGTTATTTCAAGATTTGCCATTCAATCCTCCCAGATAGGCGCAGGTGTTTCCTCGTTGATTAAGTCTAGGGTTGATTTAACAATTTAGGCAAGGGGGATTTGGTGAAATTTGAAAAACACTAAGCGCCATCCCATATAGGGGTAAACAAACAGGGGTGAAAATTATCATGGCTGAAACAATAACCATCAAGGTGCCACATAAGCATTCTCAGGCCGAGGCTCGCCGGCGAATTGATAAGGGATTTGCAAAGGTTCAACAGCAAATTACCGGAAATGCCGTCGATGTTTCGCAAACATGGGCTGACGATGTGCTCAGCTTTAAGGCTGGAATGATGGGTCAAAGCATCACGGGAAAGTTAAATGTTATGGACGATCATGTGTTGATTGAAGTAGATTTGCCTTGGTTACTCGCCAAATTGTCTGGCACGATTACAGACAAAATGAAAAAAGCAACGCAATTATTGCTCGATAAGAAATGATTTAATGGCAATTTCCCTCACCGCCGTCGAAACTGTTTTTCCCCTTGCTGAGGCCTTCATCATATCCCGCGGCTCACGCCTTGAAGCACGGGTTGTGACCGTCAAAATTTCAGATGGGGTCAATAGCGGTTGGGGGGAGTGTGTGCCCTATGGTCGTTATCAAGAAACGGTTGAAGGGGTAATCGACGAGCTGCATGGTTTGAGCTCTGATCTAAAAAATGGTCTTGATCGAAAAGCATTGCAAGCCCGGCTCAAACCAGGAGCGGCACGAAATGCTTTGGACTGCGCTTTTTGGGATATGGAGGCAAAGCGAGCAGGCGAGCGCGCGCACGTATTGGCGGGTGTGCCTTTTATGGGGCCAGAAATAACTGCCTATACCCTCTCGCTTGGTGCTGTAAATTCAATGTTGCAAAAGGCCAAAGAAAACGCCCACCGCCCCCTATTGAAGGTTAAATTGGGGGGGAAGGGAGATATGGCTCGGCTCGAGGCGGTAAGAAAAGGAGCGCCAAACACGGCGCTTATTATTGATGCCAATGAGGGCTGGGATCTTGCAACCTACCAAGAGTTGGCGCCCGCACTATTGCGCCTAGGGGTGGAAATGGTGGAACAACCTTTTCCAGCTGGAGACGATGATGCTCTGCTTGAAATTGAGCGGATTTTGCCGGTTTGTGCGGATGAATCTTGCCACGACCGTGCTTCGCTACAAGCGCTCGTCGGTAAATATGACATGGTCAACATCAAGCTCGATAAAACCGGCGGCCTAACGGAAGCTTTGAAATTACGGCACGAGGCTGAAAAAGCCGGGTTCAAAATCATGGTTGGCTGTATGGTCGGCTCTTCCCTTGGCATGGCTCCGGCAACCCTGGTTGCACAAGGCGCAGCGTACACCGATTTGGATGGCCCGCTGTTATTGGCAAAAGATCGACAATCCCCCCTATTTTATGATGAAAAAGGCGTGTATCCACCAAACCCAAGCCTGTGGGGATAGCTCTTAACTTCATGGCGTTATTTACAGATCTGATACCCTAAGGAGAAAACAATGCGAACGGTTTATTTGAATGGTGCGTATTTGCCGGAAGACCAAGCCAGCGTTTCAATCTTTGATCGTGGCTTCCTATTCGCCGATGGGGTCTATGAGGTCACCACTGTAGTTGCTGGAAAGCTAATAGGTTTTGCCGGCCACATTGTGCGCTTGCAACGCTCCCTCGATGCACTGCAAATTCCTTACAAAGTCGATAGGGATGAGTTCCTCGCAATCCATCGCCAGTTGATTTCTCACAATGATCTTGATGAAGGTATGATCTATTTGCAAATTACGCGGGGCAACCCAAAAGACCGCGATTTCCTTTTCCCCCCCCGCGATACCCCGGTTACGATTGTTTTATTCACCCAGAAAAAACAGGTGGTGGGTACTGCAGTTGAGAGCGAGGGTTTGAAAGTTATATCCGTAGAAGATTTACGTTGGGGCCGCCGTGATATTAAAACCGTGCAATTGCTCTACCCTTCTTTAGCTAAAATGGAAGCCAAAGCGAAGGGCGCAGATGATGCTTGGTTGGTTGAAGATGGTTTTGTCACCGAAGGCACATCGAATAATACCTATATTGTTAAAAATGGTAAAATCATTACCCGCGATTTATCCCATGACATACTCCACGGCATTACCCGAAAATCAATTCTTGCCTGTGCTAAGCTCTTGCAAATGGAAGTCGAAGAGCGCCCCTTCACGATTGAAGAGGCCTATCAAGCTGACGAAGCTTTTGCCACCTCGGCTTCAGGTTTTACGAATCCGGTTGTTGAAATTGATGGCCATAAAATAGGAAGCGGCAAACCTGGCCCCGTCGGCGATAAATTGCGTGATTTGTATTTAGAAGAAAACATGAAGCAAGCACTCTAGCCAGCCGCCAACTCCTCAAGTAAAAGCTGGCCATGGCAAAGACCGAATTACAACTCGAAGAAATCATTGATGCGACCAAGCTGCGGCAACAATTGACCGCACTTACAGCGAGCAGTGATGGCAATGGCGATGATTCAAAAATTCGCATGCAGGTGTTGGCGCTTTTAAAAGAAGCCTCAAAAGCTGGTCGCCAGCAGGCCGAAAAACTATTGTTGGAAGACGGTTCCGGATCAGCATGTGCCTCGCGCATCTCCCATCTTCAAGATGAAATTATTCGGTGTATTTACGACTTTGCTATCGTCCATGTGTTTCGCGCCGCAAACCTCTCCGCCGGGGAGCGCATGTCAATCACTGCCGTTGGCGGCTATGGGCGCGGCACCCTAGCCCCTGGCTCTGATCTCGATTTGTTGTTTTTACTGCCCTATAAGCAAACTGCCTTAGGGGAAAACGTGGTAGAGTACATTCTCTATATGCTATGGGATATGGGCTATAAAGTTGGGCACGCGACGCGCACAATCAGCCAGTGCATTTCCCTTTCAAAAGAAGATATGACCATCCGCACCTCAATTTTAGAGGCACGGTTTGTTTGGGGAGAAAAAGCTCTCTATCAAGAATTGATCGAAAAGTATAAACAGGAACTGATGGAAAAATCGGCTCCAGAGTTTATTTCAGCCAAACTTACAGAGCGCGATGTCCGTCACAACAAGGCAGGCAAATCACGGTACTTGGTCGAGCCAAATGTGAAAGATGGCAAAGGCGGTTTGCGCGACTTGCATACTTTGTTTTGGATTGCCAAATATTTTTACCAAATCCGCAGTCAAAAAGAATTGCGCAATGCCAAGGTATTCACAGTTTCTGAATTTAATAAATTCAAAAAAGCCCAAGACTTTCTTTGGGCGATTCGGTGCCACTTACATTTTATTACCAATCGAGCTGAGGAGCGACTATCCTTTGATGTTCAATCCATACTAGCGGAACGGCTGGGGTATATATCGCGCCCAGGGCAAAGCGCTGTTGAGCGGTTTATGAAACACTATTTTTTGGTGGCAAAAGATGTCGGTGATTTAACCCGTATTCTCTGTTCGGCACTGGAGGAGCAAAACGCAAAAAAAGCCCACGGGGTGCAAGGTATCATTCGCTCCATAACCAAGCGATCTAAAAAAATTAAAGGCACGGATCAATTTTTAAATGCCAACAACCGGATCACGGTTGTTGATAATGAGGTTTTCAAAAGAGATCCGGTCAAAATTTTACAATTGTTTGAATTAGCTGAAAAGCATGACTTGTTGTTTCATCCCGATGTGATGCACCTGTTATCACGCTCCTTAAAATTGATCGATAAAAACCTTCGTCAAAACAAACAAGCCAATGGATCTTTTTTAGCTGTACTAACCTCTCGCAAAACTCCTGAACAGACTTTGCGCAAGATGAATGAGGCCGGTGTGTTGGGTCGATTTATCCCTGATTTTGGTAAAGTTGTAGCAATGATGCAGTTCAATATGTATCATCACTATACGGTGGACGAGCACTTGTTGCGCTCCATTGGTATTCTTTCTGAGATCGAACGTGGTGATTTAGAAGAGCAACATCCCTTGGCCAATGAAATTATGGCCAACACAAAAAACCGTGTGGCACTCTATGTGGCGCTCCTGTTGCATGATGTGGCAAAGGGACGACCTGAGGATCACTCCATTGCCGGTGCAAGGATGGCGCGTAAGCTCTGCCCTAGATTGGGTCTGGATAAGCAGCAGACCGCGCTTGTTTCATGGTTGATCGAACAACATTTATTAATGTCCAACACCGCCCAATCCCGTGATTTGCATGATCCGAAAACCATTTCTGATTTTGCTACGGCGATGCAGACTTTTGAGCGTATGAAGGCACTGGTGGTGTTAACAGTTTGCGATATTAAGGCGGTCGGGCCCGGGGTTTGGAATGGTTGGAAGGGGCAGCTATTACGAACTCTTTATTATGAAAGTGAGCCAAGATTAACCGGCGGCTTCACAAAAGCTCCACGCCACGAACGGATTAAGGTGGTCAAACAAGAGCTTTACGATGGGCTTGAAAACTGGCCTCAAAACCAGCGCGAGCAAATGATTGCACAACATTTTGACAATTATCTCCTTACAGTGCCGCTAGAAGATCAAATCCGACAAATGAATTTTATTCGTCAGTGTGATCAAGAAGGGCGCTCTTTTGCAACCACAATCGCAACCCGCGATTTTGAGGCAATCACACAAATCACCCTATTAGCTCCTGATCACCCACGGTTGCTTTCGACCATTACCGGCTGTTGTGCAGCCGCGGGTGCCAACATCGTCGATGCGCAAATTTTCACGATGAAAGATGGCCGCGCCTTAGATACAATCTTGATCAACCGTCTTTATGATCAAGAGGAAGACGAACGTAGAAGAGCCCACAAGATTGGGGATACGATAGAACGGGTGCTGAAGGGCGAAGTTCGATTAACAAAACTTTTGATAGAAAAGGCGAAACCCAAACGCCGCTCCCAAGCTTTTAAGGTTGTTCCTATCGTGATGATTGATAACTCTTTATCAGAAAAATTTACCGTTATCGAAGTGGAAAGTTTGGATAGACCGGGTTTACTCTCCGATATAACCGGGGCTTTGGCCGATCTATCTTTAGATACTGCTTCTGCCCACATTGCTACATTTGGGGAAAAGATGATTGATACTTTTTATGTAAGAGACTTATTAGGTTATAAAATTACCAGCCCACAAAAAATTTCAGCTATAAAACGAAAGCTTTTAGGTGCAATTGAGGGGGCCAAGAAACAGAATCCCGCCACCGATAAACCAAACAAGAAGACCAATGCATGAGCGGCCTTTTTTCTAAATTTGCCACCGTTGGCGGCGCCACAATGGCAAGCCGAGTGTTAGGCTTTGCCCGTGAGGCAATGATGGCGGCAGCGTTGGGCACGGGGCCGGTTGCTGATGTGTTTTACACCTGTTTCCGCTTCCCGAATCTGTTTCGCCGTTTATTTGCTGAAGGGGCATTTAATATTGCCTTCATCCCACTTTTTGCAAAAGAATTAGAATCAGGCGGAAAAGACGCTGCACAGAAATTTGGCCAAGAAGTCTTTGTCGTTTTGGCTTCATGGCTACTGGTTTTCACGGGTCTCGCACTCCTGTTCATGCCTTATCTGGTATCGACAATTGTGGCGCCAGGCTTTGTTGATAATCCTGAAAAATTTGAACTCTCCGTCGCAATGACAAGGATTATGTTTCCCTACCTGATGTGGATGTCGTTGGTGGCGATGTTTTCTGGGATATTAAACTCGCTTAGAAAATATTTTCTGGCCGCCATCGTTCCCGTTTTACTAAACGTGATTTTGGTCAGCGTGTTATTTTTTGGCATCACCCTGAGCTTAGGCGAACGACAGATCGGTATTGCTTTGGCATGGGGGGTTTTCTTTTCTGGCATTGCTCAGTTCTTGTTTCTCTTTTGGGGTGTACGTGAGCAAGGCATGGGATTTCGATTAACCACGCCCAAGTTGACCGCGCCCGTTCGGCGGCTGTTGATTTTAATGGGGCCCGCACTTTTAACGGGCGGCGTGTTACAAATTAACCTATTGATCGGAACGATCATTGCGACGGCGCAAGATGGCGCCAACGCATTGCTGAATTATGCCGATCGGCTCAATCAATTACCACTTGGGGTGATTGGCATTGCCGTTGGGGTGGTGTTGCTGCCGGAACTTTCCCGCGCCTTAAAGGCGGGGGATCAACAGCATGCGCAAAACCTGCAAAACAATTCCCTAGAGTTTGCCCTCGCGCTGACTTTGCCCGCAGCCGTTGGCTTTATGGTTATTCCAGAGGACATCGTAAAATTGGTTTATGAGCGTGGAGAATTTGATGGCCAGGCGACCACTGATACAGCGACGGCCCTTGCTTTTTTCGCTGCCGGGCTTCCAGCTTATGTGATGATAAAAGTGTTCCAACCGGCCTTTTTTGCCCGCGAGGATATGCGCACTCCATTTTATTTCTCGTTGGTTATGGTGGCCATAAACATTGCGCTTTCGCTATATCTGTTTCCTGCCCTTGGTCATGCAGCCATCGCCATTGCCACCTCCGTTTCCGCATGGGTGAACCTTGCCCTGCTCGCCGCGACTCAATGGGTGCGTGGTGATTTTCGGCCTGATAAAAAATCTATGGAGCGTCTTATGACGATTCTAGGGGCGGCAATGTTTATGGGAGTGGCTATTTATTTCCTGCGCGAATTTTTCAGCCTTGCGCTGTTTGACGCCAGCTTTATGGTCCATGCAATTATCACAGTAGGCATGATTGCCATAAGTGCGTCCCTCTATTTCTGGATTTGTTTTATTTCTGGATTGATAGACCGCTCAGCGATAAAACGGCTCTTGCGCCGCTAAGCTTTGTCCCCCATACAGCCACAAATTGATTGCCAACAACTTGGGTCCAAACCATGTCATCTAAAATTCAAGAGCGGGTGTTTTCCGGAATTCAACCCACCGGAAATTTGCATTTAGGGAATTATCTGGGAGCAATTAAAAAATTTGTATCCTTACAGGACGATTATAATTGCATCTATTGTGTCGTTGATCTGCACGCCATCACCGTTTGGCAAGACCCAACAGAATTAGCCAATAATATTCGAGAAGTAACGGCTGCATTTCTTGCCTCCGGTATCGATCCTGAAAAACATATTGTATTCAACCAAAGCCAAGTTGCCGAACACGCTGAACTGGCTTGGATTTTTAATTGTATTGCCCGCATGGGTTGGCTCTCACGGATGACCCAATTCAAAGAAAAAGCTGGCAAAGATCGGGAGAAAGTATCGGTTGGCCTGTTCGCCTATCCGGCCCTAATGGCGTCTGACATTTTAACCTACCGCGCCACCCATGTGCCGGTTGGTGATGACCAAAAACAGCACCTTGAATTAACCCGCGATATCGCTCAAAAATTCAATAATGATTATTCAGATCGCATTGCTTCGCTTGGGTTGGGGGAGCCCATGAAAATAGGCAATGAACAGGTGCAAGGATATTTTCCGCTTACCGAGCCATTAATTGGCGGCCCTGCTGCCCGGGTAATGAGCTTGCGTGATGGGTCAAAGAAAATGTCGAAATCTGATCAATCTGATCTCTCCCGCATCGTAATGACCGATGACGCTGACACCATTGCTAAAAAAATTCGGAAAGCAAAAACAGATCCGCTGCCTTTGCCTGAGACTATCGAGGGGCTGGAAAATCGCCCTGAGGCAGATAATTTGGTAGGGATTTTCGCAGCCTTAAAAGACACGGATAAGAAAACTGTTCTGGCACAATATGGCGGAGCCGAATTTTCTAAATTCAAACCTGAGTTGGTTGAATTAGCCGTTGAAAAAATTAGCCCAATTGCCAATGAAATGCGAAGACTGCAAGCTGATCCCGGCGAGATTGATAATATTTTGGTCAAGGGAGCAGATAAGGCGCGCGCCATCGCTACAAAGACTTTGGACGATGTACGCGAAATTGTTGGATTTATTGGTGCAAGGCGTTAGGCTGTCACTTGATGTAAATCTGAGCGCGGCAAATTATGGTCAGTAAACGAGAAGTTAGGCAAGATGGGCATCGCCGAAAATTCCTGGCGGTGGTTGATTCAACTCCAGAATGTGAAAAAGCCATCCACTATGCGGCGCGCCGTGTGGCTGCAATTGATGCAGACCTTGTTTTAATTTTCGCAATTGAGCCTGGGGATTTCCAGCATTGGTTGGGGGTCGAAGATGTGATGCGGGCTGAAGGCCTTGCCGAAGCTGAGGCAGCCTTGACCAAGGCCAGTGCTTGGGCCGTTGAATTTGGCGGCATTACGCCGCAAACCGTGATCCGCGAAGGCAAGACTGTTGAGGCAATTGAAAGCTTGATTGAGGAAGATCACGATATTGCTTTAATGATTCTGGCCGCTGGCGATAGTAAAGATGGGCCTGGCCCCTTGATATCAGCCATTGCCGGTAGCGGCGGCGTATTCTCTATTCCCGTTACGATTGTCCCCAATACCCTGACCGATGAAGAAATTGATGACCTCGTTTGAGGATTTAATTTTAGTTTACTTGATCTTGTGCGTTGAGCATCCTATTTTAGATATATTCTAAACTAGCTGCCCTTATTTGAGGATAAAGCAATGTTCATTCAGACCGAAGCCACACCGAATCCCGCAACTTTGAAGTTTCTTCCTGGAGAAACAGTTGTTGAGAACGGCCCTTTCGAGTTCACCAGTGCTACGCAAGCTAGCGGGAAATCACCTCTGGCTGAAGCGATTTTCAGGGTGCCATCGGTGGCTGGTGTCTTCTTTGGGTTTGATTTTGTGACCATTACCAAGTCTGAGGACACGGACTGGCAGCATTTAAAACCAGCCCTATTGGGTGCGATCATGGAGCATTATATGTCCGGAGCGCCGGTTATGACTTCTGATAATAGCGATGCAAGCACCCTCGAAGCGGAAGGTTTCATTGAAGAGGGCACGGAAGAGATCGTTGCCACCATCAAGGAATTGTTAGAAACTCGGGTACGCCCAGCTGTGGCTCAAGATGGCGGTGATATTACGTTCCATGGTTTTAAAGATGGCCGCGTATTTTTAAAAATGCGCGGGGCCTGTGCTGGTTGCCCCTCTTCTACGGCAACCTTGCAACACGGCATTCAAAATCTTTTAAAACATTTTATTCCTGAAGTGGAAGCGGTGGAAGCCGTTCAATAATCTTATCTAAGTATTTCCTTGTACCTTGCTCTCGATACTTCTGGTCCCTTTTGTTCTGCAGCTATTTTCAAGAATGGCCAAATCGTCGCCATGCGCTCCGAAGAATTGGGACGCGGCCATGCAGAGCGTCTCATGCCATTGCTTGAAGAGTTATTATCCCAAGTTCAGGTTGAATGGAACGAGTTTAAGAGTATCCTATGCACCACGGGCCCGGGGTCATTCACAGGCCTTCGAGTAGGTTTAGCAACAGCACGAGGCCTCGCCTTAGCCCTCAAGTGCCCGTGCCACGGGGTGAGTGTTTTTGAAGCTTTTGCCTATAGCCATGCGCAACCAATTGCAGTGGTATTAGATGCTAAACGAGATCAGCTTTGGCTACAATTATTTGGTGCTGATGCAAAGCCTGCTGGAAAACCATTGGTGATTTCCGTTGAAGATGCGGGGGGCTGTATCCCTGCCGAATATCAACACTTGATAGGTTCTGGTGCCCCTTTGGTCTCTCAAAACCAGCGTCAATTTACCATCCTCTCGACGGCGGCATCTCCCCCGATTGAAGCTGTTGGTTATTGCGCCCTTAGTCCTACATTTTTGCCTAAACCAGCTAAGCCACTTTATTTACGAGCACCTGATGCAAAGCCTCAAAAGCCAAGGCTGGTGCGCAAATGAAGCTTGAACTTACATCTGGATTATTAGGAAAACAAAAATACGTGATCATGGCTGCGATGGAATCTGACTTTGATTCAATTGCCCAAATCCACGCGGCAAGTTTTCCAAGGGGATGGACAAAGTTGGAGTTTTCAAAACTTGCCGCAAAATCCACCAATACCTTATTGGTTGCTCGAGCTGTGGGAAAACCCAATGCACCAATCGCTGGTTTTAACCTTATTCAACAAACCATAGATGAGGCTGAAATATTATCGATTGCCGTTGACCCTAAACATCGCCGTAAGGGATTGGCTGCGGCGATGATGAGGGAAATAATTTTACGGTTGCAAGGCGACAGGTTGAAAGCATTATTGCTCGAAGTGGATGGCACTAATGTTGCTGCCGTGATGCTCTATGAAAAACTCGGCTTCAAAGCCATCGGCAGCAGGCCCGGTTATTACAAAAAAACAGGCGAAGGTGATGAAACCCAAAGAGCCACAGCCCTGGTGATGCGACTAGAGCTTGTCTCCTAGGCTTGGCACGTCTAAACCTGCTTTGAAACGGCGGTAAATATTTGTTGTGATCAATTTATTGCCAAAACAGGAGCGGCCCTCGGCCTAAAATATCTATGTCATTGGAAACGCGATGTATTGACCAGGGGATGCGGATGACCGAGCAGCGTCGTGTAATCGCTCGCGTTCTTGAAAATGCAGATGATCACCCGGATACCGAAGAGCTGTACAAACGAGCATCTTTAATTGATCCACGAATTTCTATCTCAACAGTATATAGGACGGTTGCCCTATTTGAAGATGCAGGAATCATTGAGCGCCACGATTTTCGCGATGGCCGCGCTCGTTATGAACCTGCCCCTGAAAATCACCATGACCATTTGATCGACATGAAATCGGGAAAAGTGATTGAATTTCGCAATGAAAAAATAGAAGCATTACAAGAAGAGATTGCTCGAGAGTTAGGCTATCGTTTAGTCGATCATCGGTTAGAGCTTTATGCCGTGCCGCTCAAAGATAATGTAGATAAATCGTGATTGCTAATCTTCGTTTTGGCGTGATTGTATTGCTTACTATTATGGTGCTTTTAGTCCTCTTACCTTTGCACTTAGTAGCCTTAGTGTTCGCACGATTTGGTTGGACAAAACTTGCAGGCATACTCCCGCTCCTGTTTCATCGCATCATCTTAAGATTGTTTGGTGTGCGCCTAACCATTGAGGGAAAATTAGCAAAGAATAGACCCCTCCTGTTGGTTTCAAACCATATTAGTTGGCTTGATATCGTTGTGCTTGCCGCCCTCGAGCCGTTGTCATTTGTTGCAAAAGCCGAGATGGCTTCCTGGCCAGTATTTGGACAATTGGCGAAGCTCCAACGCACGGTTTTCGTTAAACGGGAGGAGCGACGAAAAGCTGGGCAGCAGGCAAACGAGATTGCTGAGCGGATTACTGCGCGTGAAATTATGGTGTTATTCCCCGAAGGCACAACCTCTGATGGGTACGGGCTGTTGCCTTTTAAAACTCCCCTGTTTGAGGCTGCAAAAATGGCTTTGATCTCTTCACCCGTTCAAGAGGCAATCGTCCAGCCCATCGCAATCGATTATACCCACCTTCACGGTTTGCCCTTGGGTAGGGCGCTGCAACGCCACGTCGCGTGGCCAGGCGAGGTTGGCCTTGGTGAAAGCCTAATCCCCTTAGTGCGGGAAGGGGCGCTGGACGTCACGGTTCATGTAGGAGAACCAATCATCTTAACGGAACAATCAAACCGTAAAATAGTAGCTGCCCAAGCAGCAACCCGTATTCGTGAAATGCTTAGATCGAGCTCTTAAACGAAACCATCAATTTGTGATTTTACCACGAACGCTTTTGTAAACATGAACCATCAAAGCTCCTGCAAAAAGTGGGGTTAAAAGATTGACCACCGGGATAGAAAGTAAAACCGCAATGGCAAGGCCAGCGATGAAAATTTCAAAGCTAAATTTTTTCCTTAGCTGTTTGACCTCGGCCATAGGATGGTGCCGCAACGCTGCAAATTGAAAATATTCAATGCCCAATAAATATCCATTCAACAGGAAAAATATCAATACCCCAAGACCAAGAAACAATACCAATAATAGGGCAATAAAATTGCCAATTAACACAAGCAGAAAAAACCGCATGGTGATGGCACTGGATTGGCTAAGGCTCAAAGCTGTGCCTATTTGATCTTGAGGGTAGTAGGTCTTTTCAACCTCCTCTGCGACCTCATCTAAAAAGACGCCGGCAAAAACAGATGTGACCGGGGCGATGAGAAAACCCATACCCAATACGATTCCCGCCCCCAAAAGCCAGTTTAGGGCGCTCAACACCCATGGCCATGAGGCCAACAGCGGCGTGAAAAATATTGAACTAACGCTTTGTAAGGAAAACCACAGCCCCATAAACATCAAAATTGTTAAGCCTATTGATTTCCACAACACGGAACGAAAAGGCGGGGAGAACAATTGATTTATTGTTTTCGTAACTGCATTTGTAAGCATGAAATTTGGTTCCAACTTCTTAAGTTAGTTACAGATGGGGTTTTGATTGATGATTCTCAACAGCTATTGCTTTATTTTTTTCTCCTAAAGCGGTACGAGAGTTTTAAATAGCTCGAGAATGAATTGAACTCCCATGGCGAACGCGGAATATGATGTTCTAACGATCGGTAATGCAATTGTGGATATTATTGCCAAGGCAGATGATGCTTTCTTGGTACGAGAAAATATTCACAAATCAACAATGAACTTAATTGACGCAGATCGGGCTGAGCAACTCTATTCTGTGATGGGCTCTGCGGTGGAAACTTCTGGCGGCTGTGCGGGTAGTACAGCTGCAGGTATTGCTAGCCTTGGTGGCAAGGCTGCATATTTTGGAAAAGTTGCCGACGACCATTTAGGCAAAATTTTCACCCACGACATTCGTGCGATTGGTGTTGCCTATGGCACTGAGCCCCTAGTGGGAACACTGCCAACAGCCCGAAGTATGATTTTTGTGACTCCAGATGGGGAGCGCACTATGAACACCTATCTGGGTGCCTGTGTGGAATTGGCTAAATCTGATATCGAAGAGGCTGTGGTTGCGGATGCAAAAATTACTTATTTTGAGGGCTACCTATGGGACCCGCCAAAGGCAAAGGATGCCATTCGGTTGGCAGCAAAAATTGCCCATGATCATAATAGGATCGTGGCCTTCACCCTTTCTGATGTCTTTTGCGTTGATCGCTATCGAGATGAATTTTTAGAACTCATGCGATCAGGCACCGTCGATATAGTTTTCTCCAATGATGGGGAGTTAAAAGCACTTTATCAAACCTCCGATCTGGCAAGCGCCATGGAGGCGGTTAAAAACGATGTCCCCACCGCTATTATTACGATGGGCAGTGAAGGCTCAGCCGTCGTCACCAAAGATACAATCATTGAAGTTCAAGCGCACCCAATCGACCAACTGGTGGATTCAACAGGTGCTGGCGATCTGTATGCTGCTGGATTTTTGTACGGTTTAACCCATGGCCACGATCATAAGGATTGTGCCAATATTGGTAGCTTGGCAGCAGCTGAAGTGATCCAGCATATTGGTCCGCGCCCCCAAACCAGTTTAAAACAATTGTTGGCACAATCGGGAATTTAACACTAGCCGAAGCCTCGGCTACTCTGTGCTCGTGCTTTTCAGAGCATAGAGTGCCTCCAACGCTTCTCGTGGGGTCAGCTCATCAGGTTGGATGGCCTTGAGTTTTTCTTCTAATTTGGAACCCTTGTTATCCTGTGAGAGTGATCGAACCGTGGTTGAAAAAAGCGGTAAATCATCAATCAAGGTACTCACGGGTCTTGCACGATTTTGACTTTCTAACTGCTCAAGAACCTCCCGGGCCCGGGTTACAACCATTTCAGGCAACCCAGCCAACCTTGCTACCTGAATGCCGTAGGAGCGGTCGGCACTTCCTTCGATGACCTCATGAAGAAATACCACATCTCCATCCCACTCTTTCACCTTCATGGTGACGTTTTCAAGCTTGTCTAGTTTGCCACTTAGGGCCGTTAATTCATGATAATGGGTAGCAAAAAGCGTACGGCAATGATTGACCTCATGGAGGTGTTCAATAGCCGCCCAGGCAATGGAGAGGCCATCAAATGTAGCAGTTCCCCGGCCAATCTCATCAAGGATTACCATGGAGCGCTTTCCTGCTTGATTTAAAATAGCTGCCGTCTCGACCATTTCTACCATAAATGTGGATCGACCACGGGCAAGATCATCAGCCGCGCCGACCCGTGAGAAAAGACGATCAACCAGGCCAATATGCGCTGAACCCGCAGGGACGAATGATCCCATTTGGGCAAGGATTACAATCAAAGCATTCTGTCTTAGAAAGGTTGATTTACCCCCCATATTGGGGCCGGTAAGAAGCCATATTTTCCCCGCTTGCTCACCCCCTAAATGACAATCATTGGCGACGAACGGGTTGGCAGCTTGTTTTCGCAAACTGAGTTCAACGATCGGATGGCGTCCAGCGACGATATCAAAGGCCAGAGTATCATCAATTTTTGGCCGCGTATAACCTTGTTCCTCAGCCAAGGTTGCAAGGGCGCAACCCACATCTAGTTCTGCAATTGCCCCCGCAACCGCCTGAATGCTCGGCCCTTTTTCAATCACTGCTGCTTGTAGTTTTGCAAAATGTCCCAACTCTAATTGCAACGATTTTCCTGCTGCATTAGCAATTTGGCTTTCCAGTTCAGCCAGCTCAGTGGTGGTGAAGCGCATGGCATTGGCCATGGTTTGACGATGGATAAAGCGATCTTTGTTTGCTTGTAGTGGCTCAGCATTTAGGGCGGTAGCTTCGATAAAATAACCAAGAACATTGTTATGTTTGATTTTAAGATTTTTGACTTTCGTCTCATCAGCATAACTTGCTTGTAAACCAGCTATAATTTTTCGACTCTCGTTACTCAAACTGCGAAGCTTATCTAGCTCAGGATCGAAACCTGTTTTGATAAAACCACCATCACGCATCAACAAAGGCAATTCATCAGCCAATGCATCAGCCAAAAATTGCGTTAATTTTTCTGGAGCAGCTTTAAGTGTATCAAGGTTTGTGTGGCTAATTGCCGATAGGGCAGGCGCATTAGATTGCAAAATATTGACAATATCAAAGGCTGTCTTAAGCCCTAAGTAGATCGCGTTTAAATCCCGTGGCCCACCACGATTCAGGGATAGGCGCTGCAAGGACCGAGGCATGTCTGCCATTCCCTTGATCAACTTCCGCAATTGGTTGCGTTGGCTTGCTGCGGCCAACCAAATGGCGACATCTTCGTGGCGCCCCCTAATCGTTTCGACCACCGTTAGAGGGTTCATCAATCTTTCAGCCAACAACCGCGCCCCTCCGCCTGAAACTGTGCGATCGATCGTGCGTAACAATGACCCCTCACTTCTACCGCTTAAGGTTTGAGTGAGCTCTAAATTAGCTCGGGTTGCGGCATCGATATACATGACCCGTGCGCTTTCCTCTTGCTCTGGGCGATTAAGCATCGGGCGTTCAGAAATTTGAGTTTTTTCAATATAGGCAATCACCGCATTAGCGGCGGCCAATTCGGCACGGGAAAAGTTGCCAAAACCATCGAGGGTTGAGACACCATAAAACCGCTG
>JAZGFF010000030.1:0-6872 GCA_036479095.1 Rhizobiaceae bacterium
TCCCGGTGAATTTTTTGTGTCCATTCCAGATTGATCACCGGCACAACACCAACCTTGAGGTCCGCATGTTGAGCAACATTCACATTTCCCGTCACCACCGCTCCGTGCAAACCCTCATAAAACAAGAGGTCTGAATCCGCCACAAAAGGTTTCCAATCTGTGAAAGTTCCAGATGGTGCTCCATGTTCCGCGGCTTCTTCATCATTGTGGATGTATTGACGTGTCTTACCAGCCCCAGTTTGACCATAGGTCTCAAACACATCGGCAAGTTCATCGAGGATATTTGCTTCCGGGCCAAAGTGAGAGAAGTGATGGTTTGGGTCTTTAGCTGCCTTTGCCATTTCTTCTTTCATGTCCACACGGTTAAAACGATGAAAAGCATCGCCCTCAATGTGCATAGCCTTGATGCCTTCCCGGCGGAAAATCTCATTGAAGGTTTTTTGGACCGAGGTGGTTCCCGCTCCAGATGAACCCGTGATGGAAATGATTGGATGTTTCTTTGACATAGTTTCGTTTCCTACCTTCTGAAAAGACCCTGATTACCAAACAACGGCGACTTACCCTTGCTGGAACTTGGATTTGCAATTATTTTTTCAATGTGTTCGATTTCGTCCTTTGATCCAAAGATCAATGGGATGCGTTCATGCAATTGTCGCGGGATAAGATCGAGAATACGTACAGTTCCTGTACTGGCGCAGCCACCTGCTTGCTCAACCAAAAACGCAAGCGGAAAGGCTTCATAAACCAAGCGAAGCCGCCCTTCTTTGTAAGTCGGCCTGATATCACCCGGGTAAAGAAAAACGCCACCACGGGCGAAAATACGAGTTGCATCAGCAACCAACGACGCTAACCAGCGCATATTGAAGTTCCGCTCGCGCGCCCCTTCTTCACCGTCAAAACAATCATCGATATAGGTTCGTATACCATCGTCCCAGTGACGATAGTTGGACACGTTAATGGCAAATTCGCTGGTGTATTTCTCGATTTGCACATTATCATTGATGATTACAAAGTCTGAATGTTCAAAATCAAGCTGTAACAAAAGAGTACCTTGCCCAAGGGTCAAGAACATTTGAGTGCGGGGCCCATAAGCCACAAAGCCGGCTGCCAATTGGGCATCGCCTGCTTGACCAAAAGTAGATTCAGCGCTGATTTTACCAATGGGAAGAATAGAGAAGATTGTGCCAACAGTTCCGTTGGTCTCGATATTTGAGGAACCATCCAAAGGATCAATCGCTAAAGCCAAAGGAGCGTCTTTATTAATTTCAACAGGTAATTCAGCTTCTTCTGAACCATAAAGTCGGATGGCTCCGCCCTTCATGGCATCCATGAACATTTCGTCGGCGCGCACATCAAGAACCTTTTGGGCATCCCCATCGGTGTTTTCTCCGATGACTGAGCTTTCAGAACCATCAAGAGTGGGTAGAGCAATCTCTTTTGCCAATTGGACAGCACCAATGGTGATACGATTAATCGTATCGGCCACATCAACACGGCTTTTGTCG
This sequence comes from Rhizobiaceae bacterium, assembly GCA_036479095.1. GTDB lineage: Bacteria > Pseudomonadota > Alphaproteobacteria > Rhizobiales > Rhizobiaceae > Pseudahrensia. The sequence continues at coordinate 1,506 of JAZGFF010000030.1, forward strand.
TCGCCTGCCCATGTAGTGAGGTACTGTTTTAGTCCCTGAAGCATGCCTATCTCCCACAATAAACCAGCACAAAATGAGTGGCTTGTAGATAGACATAGATTTCTCAGTCGTTTTAGTATATTTAAATAATATTTCTATGTGCAAAGTTTTTCTTAATGAAGTTAAATTCCATCACCCTCAAGCAGCTCCGTGCTTTCAAGGCTTATATTGAGCAAGGTTCGGTCGTAAAAGCGGCCAACCAGATGAATGTAACACCTCCGGCAATTACTATTCAAATCAAAGCCTTAGAAGAACTAATTGGGGCTAGCCTGTACAAACATATCAATAAAAAAGCGCGTTTAACCGACACAGGTACAAGGGTTCTCGAATTAGCAAATGCCCTCTCACAAACGATTGAGCGAGCATCCGAAAACCTAGAAGATATTCGCTATGCTCGCAGAGGTAAAGTTCGTCTAGGCATCGTCAGTACGGCAAAATATTTTATTCCCAGCGCGATGGCAAAATACAAAATTGCCCATCCTGGAATTGAAATTTCCCTGTTCATTGGCAATCGATCTTCGGTGATGGAGCAGCTCGAAAATGGCGCAATTGATCTTGCTATTACGGGCCGCCCCCGCGGCGATTTTGCCTGTGCATCTACACGCGTTTGCAAGCACCCCTATGAAATAGTTGCAGCGCCAAACAACCCCTTAACGAAGAGAGCCAATCTCACCCTGTTTGATCTTTCAAATCAGGAGTTTTTAACGCGCGAAGAAGGATCGGGAAGCCGAGCGTTGATGGAATTGGTATTCGCAAACGAAGGGTTTTCCATTCCCAAAATTGGCCTCGAGGCCGACAGCAACGAGACAATCAAACAAGGGGTCATGGCAGGCCTAGGGGTGGCTTTTATTTCTGGCCATACAATTTATCAAGAAATTGAAAGTGGACGACTGGTGCGTCTTAAACTCAAAAATTTTCCTGTGGTTCGTGCTTGGTACGCTGTGCAAAACCCGAATGCCATCAGCTCAGTTGCCACGACAAACCTTCGAGACTTCATTATTCAAACAGCACCCAATTTCATGCCTTAGTGGTGCGAAGGGTTTAAAAAACCTTACAACCACTTTCTGTTAAAGCCCCTATTGAGACAGGAAACTTATTGCCGGGGTTACGGGTAAAGATATGAACCCCTGTAATTTTGTTCATGCAAGTCCTTGAAGCACTCTTTCGAGATTTTGCCCCACCGACATAAATATCAAGCCAGGGCTTGCCATATTTCCCTGTATGACAGGGACCATTTTGCGGTTTTGGCCCGTCCCCACAAAGGTCTTCAACGATGACATATTTTCTCAATCGTTTGATATAAAACCGCGTTCCCGCTGGATAATCCATTTTAGATTTGCCGTTAACAATACTGTGCCCCACCGCTATCGTGATTGGGTTCCGATAGGTGCCAGTACCACCGGCTTTTTTATGAATGACAGGCCGGGCAATTCTTGCAGAACCTGGCGGGGTATTATCCCAATAGCTATAGCCCGTTAGATAAGCCTTAAAAGCCTTCCCACCAGCAAAGGCCTGGGTGAGAGATAACAATCCAGTGAGTAACAAAGCCAATAGAATAGTTTTCATGTTCAAATTTCTCATTAAATACATAGGCGAAATGCTAAAAAGTTGTAGATTTTCCTTTTCCAGACAGCTATCAATTTCACATGGAGATATGGCAGCAATACGACCGTAGAACTGTTTGAACACTACTTCACTCCTTCAGAGGAAGACAACTCATTTTTCGAGGACAAACATGACCATCATTGGCACACCCACAGAAGTAACATCGGATGAACACCGCGTTGCGATGACCCCTCAATCAGCACTCGATCTACAAAAACTTGGTTTTAAGTGCATGATCCAATCGGGTGCTGGAGATGCGGCACGGTTTTCTGACGCAGATTACAAGGCCGCTGGAGTAACAGTTGTTAAAACCGCAGCAGCAGTTTGGAAAAAAGCTGATGTTATCGCAAAGGTACGCCCCCTTACCACGGCGGAATCAAAAAAAATGCGGGACAAACAAACCGTCATTTCCTTTGTCCATCCAACGGATAATAAAAAATTGATGGAGGCCGCGAAAGCGACAGGTAGCACAATGGTCGCTATGGACATGGTGCCACGAATTTCTCGCGCCCAGAAAATGGATGCCCTCTCCTCAATGGCAAACATTGCTGGTTACCGTGCGGTCATTGAAGCGGGTAATTCATTTGGCCGTTTCTTTACCGGACAAATTACGGCAGCCGGTAAAGTGCCACCCGCGAAGGTTTTAGTCATTGGTGCAGGTGTTGCGGGTCTTGCTGCTATTGGCGCTGCGCAATCCTTGGGCGCAATTGTACGCGCTTTTGATGTTCGTCCTGAAGTGGCTGAACAAATCGAATCCATGGGGGCCGAGTTCCTTTTCCTTGATTTTGATGAATCAGGTTCTGGTGATGGTGGCTATGCAGCCCCCTCCTCCCCTGAGTTCCGCGAAAAACAACTTGCCCTATTCCGTGCGCAAGCTCCAGATGTAGACATCGTAATCACCACGGCTTTGATCCCAGGACGGGACGCCCCAAAGCTTTGGTTGAAGGACATGGTAGAAGCCATGAAACCTGGCTCTGTGATCGTTGATCTGGCTGCCGAACGCGGGGGTAACTGCGATTTAACTGTAAAAGATAAAAAGATCGAAACAAAGAATGGCGTCACCATTATTGGCTACACCGACTTCCCAAGCCGCATGGCCACCCAAGCTTCCACATTATACGCTACTAACATCCGCCACATGATGACTGATCTAACGCCGAACAAAGATGGCAAGATCAAACATGACATGAAGGACGATGTAATTCGTGGGGCTACGGTTGTCCATAAAAAGAAGATTACATTCCCACCACCACCGCCAAAGATTGCCGCGATTGCTAAACAGGAACCAAAAGCTCCTGAGCCGACAAAAGAAGAACTGGCAATCATCGAAGCAGAGAACACCCGAAAAGCTGGCGTCCGTGAAGTTGGAACGCTCATAGGTGGCGGTTTGTTGATGATGTTAATCGGGCTTTATGCCCCTGCGGATTTCATGCAGCATATGATTGTGTTTGCACTTTCCTGTTTCGTTGGCTTTCAAGTTATTTGGAATGTTAGCCACGCCTTGCATACACCGCTTATGGCAATCACCAATGCCATATCGGGCATCATCATTTTAGGCGCATTATTGCAGATTGGGTCCTCTAGTTGGATTGTTACAATCCTTGCAGCAATCGCGGTTTTCATCGCTACAATCAATGTTGTAGGCGGTTTCATGGTTACACGGCGCATGCTCGCCATGTTCCAAAAAAGTTAAGGGGCAAAGATAATGGAAAATGGATTCATCACCGCCGTTTATGTAACGGCAAGCATTCTTTTCATTCTGTCTCTAGGCGGAATGAGCGATCAAGAAAGCGCTAAGCGCTCCGTATGGTACGGCATCATTGGTATGGGGCTGGCATTTATTGCAACCTTGTTCTCGGCAAGTGTCGGCAATTATTGGCTCATCGTATTGATGGTTGCTGGTGGTGCGGCGCTGGGCACAATGGTTGCCCAGAAGGTCGAAATGACAGGCATGCCGCAACTGGTCGCGGCTCTGCACTCCTTTGTCGGCTTGGCGGCAGTGTTCATCGGCTTGAACTCTGCCTATTCACCCCCATCTGGCCTCACGGGCGCAGCACTAACCATCCATGATTGGGAAATCATTCTAGGGGTCTTCATTGGCGCCATTACTTTTACCGGCTCGATCATTGCCTACGGTAAGTTGGCCGGATCGATCGATGGCAAAGCGCTTATTCTACCAGGCCGTCATTTGATGAATGCAGCTGGCATTGTTCTATGTCTTATTCTTGGGCTGATGTTTGCATCCCATTCGGGCATGTGGACATTGATTCTCATCATGTTGCTAGCCTTTGCTATCGGCGCCCATTTGGTTATGGCCATTGGCGGTGCGGATATGCCGGTAGTGGTTTCCATGCTCAACTCCTATTCTGGCTGGGCAGCCGCCGCCACGGGCTTCTTATTAGGCAATGATCTTCTCATCGTTGTTGGTGCCCTCGTTGGCTCCTCCGGCGCCATCCTTTCTTACATTATGTGTCGGGCTATGAACCGCGATTTCATCTCGGTTATCCTTGGCGGATTTGGTGGCACCACCGGCCCCGCTATGGAAATCGAAGGGGAGATGCAAGAAACTAGCGCCGATGCGGTAGCTTCGGCCTTAGAAGAAGCCGATAGTGTGGTCATCGTACCGGGTTACGGCATGGCCGTTGCCCAGGCCCAAGGCTCAATTTCCGAACTCACAAAGCGTTTGCGGGATGCGGGTAAAAATGTGCGTTTCGCCATTCACCCAGTTGCGGGTCGTTTGCCCGGCCACATGAATGTGCTCTTGGCCGAAGCCAAAGTGCCTTATGATATTGTCTTGGAAATGGACGAGATCAACGACGATCTTCCTGACACCGATGTGGTGATGGTGGTCGGTTCCAACGACATCGTAAACCCCGCAGCCCAAGATGATCCAAATTCACCTATCGCTGGCATGCCTGTTCTAGAAGTATGGAAAGCCAAGCAGGTTTTTGTTTCCAAACGCGGTGCAGGTACAGGTTACTCCGGTGTTGAAAACCCACTATTCTTCAAAGAAAACACCCGCATGTTCTACGGTGATGCAAAAGCATCCGTCGATGCTTTGTTGCAGCGCATCAGCTAGTTGGAAAATATAACATGAGCATCACTAGACGCACTCTCTTGAAAACTACAGCATCAGCAGTTGCAATGAGCACCCTTCCAATCAGGCAAACCGCATGGGCAAAATCCAGCGTTCAGGTGGGCAAGATAAAAATTGATGTCCTCAGCGATGGACATCTACAACTTCCCGTTAAATCTGTATTTTCCTTGCTCAAGGAAGAGGATTACCTGCCTGTCCTAAAGAGCCACAATCTTGATAGTGCTGCGCTAAAGCCAGATTGCAATCTCACCCTAGTTCGCGATGGTAAAAACACGATCCTTTTTGATGTGGGTTCTGGCCCGAACTTCATGCCGACCGCAGGGAAATTAGGCGAAGCGCTTGAAGCATTGGAAGTTGACCCTGCCGATGTCACCCATGTAGTTTTCACCCATGCCCACCCCGACCACCTTTGGGGTGTTCTGGATGATTTTGACGATCCATTCTTCTCCGACGCAAAACACATGATCGGCCAACTCGAATGGGATTATTGGACGGATAAGAATACGATAAGCACCATTGGCGAAGCGAGCCAAGCTTTTGCTGCTGGGGCACTGCGCAACCTAAAAGCCATTGAGGACAAAATCTCATTCTTCAAATTCGGCGAAGAAATATTACCTGGCATTATG
>JAZGFF010000031.1:0-3283 GCA_036479095.1 Rhizobiaceae bacterium
ATTTTTACAATCCATCATGCCTGCGCCAGTTTTGTCGCGCAGTTCTTTTACCAATGATGCAGAAATAGCCATTTCATTAGCCTTTCAGTTTGGCCTCGTTGAAAAATTCAACGGGCAATTTCGGAATTTTGATTAAAAGGCGAAACCCAGATCATAAGCCGACTGGGTTTCGCAACTTTGTCTTAGATAGGACGCATTGTCGCCAACACAAGTCCTCGCAGGTATGGTTAGCCTTTTGCCATTTCAGCGGCTTGGCCTTTCCAGTCTTCGATTTGTGCTGCAGAAAACGGCATGTTCTCGTCTACAGTTTCAATCTCTTTCTTGGTCAACTTAGCAATCTGCTTGTAAGTTGTGATCCCTTGTTCATTCAATTGCTTTTCAGCAACTGGACCAATGCCATTGATTATTTTCAGATCATCCGCATCTCCACCAGGTGCCGTGAACAAAGGCGATCCGGAATCAGCAGCAGGCGCGGCCTCTTCTTTAGCTGGAGCCGCTTTTGCTTCTTTAACTTCAGGAGCCGGTGCCTCCTCTTTAGCTGCGGCTGGCGCCTCTTCCTTAGGAGCTACTGCAGCAGGAGCTGCTTCTTCTTTTGCAGCAGGAGCTGCAGCCGCTGGTGCCGCTTCAAGGAGGGGTTCCGCAGGTGCTTCAGCTTGAGCACCAAGATCAACACCAGATGAACCCTGTTGGCGTGCAATTCCGTCGATAGCTGCCTTAGCAATCAAATCACAATAAAGGCCAATAGCACGGGAAGCGTCATCGTTACCTGGAATTGGGAAATCAATGTTTGCAATATCTGAATTTGAATCAAGAATAGCGCAAATTTGGATTTTCAATTTCACAGCTTCTTGAATGGCGATCGATTCTTTGTTGGTATAGATCACAAAGATCAAATCCGGCGTGCCGCCCATGTCTTTAATACCACCTAAAGCACGCTCAAGCTTGTCACGCTCGCGGGTGAGCTTCAAGAGCTCTTTCTTTTTCAAACCAGCTTGCTCAGAAGCGAGCAATTCTTCAAGTTCACGAAGGCGTTTGATTGAATTGGAAATAGTTTTCCAGTTCGTCAACATGCCACCAAGCCAGCGAGCGTTTACATAGTATTGTGCAGAACGGCGAGCCGCATCAGCAACCTGTGTAGACGCTGTACGCTTTGTACCCACGAAAAGAACGCGGCCACCTTTTGCGACAGTATCGGAAACCTGTTTCAAAGCTTGGTGCAACAAAGGCACTGTTTGTGACAGATCAAGAATGTGAATGTTGTTACGTTTGCCAAAAATGTAACGATCCATTTTGGGGTTCCAGCGGTGAGTCTGGTGACCAAAGTGAACGCCTGCTTCAAGCAGTTGGCGCATAGAAAAATCGGGCAGAGCCATGGCTCGCATCTCCTTTTTACCGGTTGACCGTAGCGCGGATAAGAACGTTCCAAATTAAGAACGCACCGGAAGTGCTGGTCAATGCCGTGTTATTGCTAACTGGAGGCTGATCGTTCAATGAACGCTGACCACCACGCTTCCGCGTGTGGAATGAGGCGGGTTATAACTGAAATGGAAGAGATGGCAAGCAGAAAATACCATGAAAATCCATTCTCACAACTATGCCAAAGAATGGGAGAGGTTTTCGTCAATAAGGACTACTCCCCTTGAGAAGCTTTACTCACGCCAGCGCCCGAAGAGCGGGAAACCGAACGGCTGATTTCGCCTTCTCTTTCAACCGTTTGTCTGCTGAATTTTCCAATAATTTTATTCGCCGCAGCCCTTTGTGCAACACTCGCATGGGCGAATGCTGTGCGGCGCATCTTACGAATATATTTTAGGCCATTTTGCGCAGAATGTGTCGCCGCTTTTGTCATATATACTAAGCCACGAACAGGTCTTCGGCGTATTCCTTCTCCATAGAATAGCATCTCCCCTAGTTCCGCTTGCGCTTTTGCATGGCCTTTTCGTGCAGCAAGACTGAGCCACCGGGCGGCGCTTCGTGGTTGTTTTACTCCTAAAGCCCCTCCGCGATACAATCGACCTAATTCATATTGGGCTGACGGATCCTTATATAGGGCTGCTGCGCGGAAAAAATAGCCCTCGGCCCGACGCAGATTTATTCGTATTCTCGTACCTTTAATTCCCACCAACGAATAGCGACCAAGGGCAATAACTGCACTCGATACGTACGCTTGGTCATGGACGGTTGGTGCTTTTTGGATATACCGATTGGCAATTTTCACGTATAGTTTGTGTGCTGCATAATCGTTCTTTTTGATGCCCATTCCGCTTTGCAACATCCGAGCCAGTTTCCATTCCGAGGCCAAATCATTTCTTTTTGCCCCGAAACGAAATGCGCCGATTGCATCAGCCATTTTTCCTTGCTGTAAAGCTCGAAAACCATAGCGCAAAACAGTGCGTGGTTCTTTATTTTCCCTAAAGGTAACCTCAGGATCAAAAGCCAACGCTCCGCCAACACCAATCCCAAAACTCAAAGAGAAAAGGAATGCCGTGGCTAAAAAAGTTGTAAACGGTTGTTTCTTAAACGTCAGCATAGATATGTTTTTCCGCCTTGCCGCCCGGGTGGGTAACAGCGCCATCGCGCGCATTTCCTACTGTTTGGGCATATTTCCAAATCGCGCCTGAGGTATAATCCGTTTCACGCGGCTTCCAGTTCTTTTTACGAGTTTCCATCTCTTCATCGGAAACCTGCATATGAATTGTTCCATTGACAGCATCTAACTCGATGATATCGCCATTTTTAAGGAGGCCAATTGGCCCACCTACTGCTGCTTCAGGACCAACATGGCCGATGCAGAAACCTCGGGTTGCGCCTGAAAAACGACCGTCCGTTATCAAAGCGACCTTATCGCCCATCCCCTGCCCGTATAGCGCAGCTGTTGTGGATAGCATTTCACGCATTCCCGGGCCGCCTTTAGGTCCCTCATAACGAATGACTAAAACTTCGCCTTCCTCAAATTCACCTTTAGTAACGGCCTCGAAGGCGAGCTCTTCGCTATCGAAGCAGCGTGCCGGCCCAGTGAAGGTTTGAACTTCCATCCCTGCAACTTTTACAATTGCACCTTCAGGAGCAAGATTACCTTTCATACCAACAACACCGCCTGTGGGGGTAATAGGGTTGGAAACCGGGTAAACAACGTCTTGGTCATCGTTCCACTTCACGTAGTCCATATTATCGGCGATTGTTCGACCTGTTACCGTCATGCACTCACCGTGTAAGAAACCACCATCAAGTAGGGTCTTCATCAACAATGGGATGCCGCCAACTTCAAACATATCTTTAGCGA
>JAZGFF010000032.1:0-4522 GCA_036479095.1 Rhizobiaceae bacterium
TGCTCATCCAATCTCGGCATGATTTCTACGAAATTGCAGGGCATGTGGCGGTAGTCTAGTTGTTTGACCAAGATGCCGTCCCAGCCGTCTTTGCAGGCGCCGGGCGATCCGGGGAGGCAGAAGATGAAGGTGGTGCCTGCTACCCCTGCGGTGGCGCGGGATTGGATGGATGAGGTGCCAATCTTCTCTAGGCTGAGCTGGTGGAAGGCGATGGAGAAACCGTCCATGCGCTTTTCAAATAGGGGCTCAACGGCATCGGGGGTGATGTCGCGGCCTGTGAAACCTGTGCCGCCTGTTGAGATGATGACATCAATGTTTTTATCGGCAATCCACGCTTTTACTTGGGCTTGGATTTTGGGAATATCGTCGGTGACGATGGCGCGATCAGCGAGGCTGTGGCCGGCTTCTTCAAGGCGCTTAACGAGGGTGTCGCCGGAGCGGTCGTCTTTTAGCGTGCGGGTGTCGGAGACGGTGAGCACCGCAATGGAGACGGGAATAAAGGGGCGGGATTTGTCAATTCTATCCATAAGGTGGCTTCTCCTGTTTGGAGTAACTTAAACTATTGTGCTGGTGGAGACGACCCACCAATCGGGATGTTGTTTGCGCAGCATTGCCGCAGCTTCATCGGCGTTATTTTTGGTGTCGTAGAGGCCGAAGCAGGTGGCGCCAGAGCCTGACATGCGGGCAAGGCGGCAGTCTGTGGACTGATCGAGGGCGGTTAGGCAATCGGCAATGGCGGGGGTGAGGCTGATGGCGGGGGCTTGCAAATCATTGCGTTGTAGGGCGAGGTAGTCGATCCAATTTGTGGTGTCAGCTGGGTCTGTTAACGGCGGGTTTTGTTTGTTGTCTAGGGCTTTGAAAATGCGCGGGGTGGAAACGCCAATGCGCGGATTGGCCAAAACAATGGGGAATGCGGGAAGCGGGACAGGCTCGATTTCTTCGCCGATGCCGCGCACCCGTGCGGGTATTCCATTAAGACACATGGGCACATCGGCACCAAGTTCAAGCGCCATTTCTATCAAACTGTGTTGGCCAACATTGACCTGCCAATAGTCCATCAAACCAAGCAAGGTTGCGGCGGCATCGGCTGAACCGCCACCGATGCCAGAGGCTATGGGCAAGTTTTTTTCAAGCGTAATTTTAGCGCCAAGGGAATCGTCGTGGACATAATCTCGCAGGAGATGGGCGGCGCGGCAAACGAGGTTGTCCGCATCCATTTTGAGGTCACCGTGTTCAGCTCCCGTAATTACGAAGGTTAAATCACGCGCCGGTGCGATTTTTATCTGGTCGCCGATTTTAGCAAAGGTAACGAGTGTGTCGAGTTGGTGGTAGCCATCAGATTTCTGTCCAACCACATGCAAGGCGAGGTTGACCTTTGCCGGAGCTTGCCAATGGGTGTGGGTGGACATGATTTTTTTGCTGCTGCCGGTTTGCGAAAACCCTAGCCCTTGTCCATTTTTTTCTTAGCGGCGAGCTCTTTTTCAACAACTGAATCTAGACCATTCTCGAGCTTGTCTTCAATGCGTCCAATGTCAGCTTTTGGGGGATCGAGTGCCAACGCATGACGCCACTGGAATGTGGCTTCTAATTTTCGGTTTGCGCGCCAGTAGGTGTCACCCAGATGGTCGTTGATGGTTGGATCACCAGGGCGTAATTCAACTGCACGTTCCATTTCAACAACCGCTTCTGAATAGCGTTTCATTCTGAAATAAGCCCATCCCAGACTATCAACCATATAGCCGTCATTGGGGCGTAGCTCGACAGCTTTACGGATCATATCCAAGCCTTCTTGCAGATTGGTGTTCATATCAATCCAAGAGTATCCAAGATAATTCAAAACGTTGGGTTGATTAGGAAATAGCTTCAACGCTTTTTTGAAAGAAGCTTCCGCCTTTGGCCATTGTTTGGTGCGCTCATAGGCAATGCCTTGGCGGTAAAACAAATTCCAATGGTAGCGTTTGGTTTCCTTCAGTCGGCCAATGATCCCGCTGTAGATATCGATAGCGCCTTTAAAATCTTCATGGCGCGCTAAAACGGCTCCATAGGAGAGATGCAGAACCAAATCGTCAGGGGTCTGCTCTACCAAAAGATCCAGCTCTTTTCGTGCTTCATCCAACTCTTCTAGCTCATCGAGATTAAGTGCTCTTTCTAGCCGAGTAATCCGCTTCAGGGCTGATTTATCAGGGATCGATTCAAACAGTGCGTTGGCACGAACAAGCAGCCCTTGTTTATCATACACTTGGCCAAGTTGCGCTGTGATGACGTCGTCATCAGGGGCAAGAACATTCGCCAACTGCAAATAGATGCGCGCAAACTGTTCCCCCCCTTCTTTGTCAACGGCGGTACCCAGATTGAGGAATACTTCAGCTGCCCCGCGTTGGGCAAATAGTGGTGCAAATCCTGGCGCCTTATCGGCTTCGATATTCGCTAGCTTTCGTTCAAATATCGGGCTTTGCGGTGCGCGTTTTAGGCCAGCAATAACCAGTTCTTTGGCCTTTTTCTTATCCCCTTGTTTCCAATGGGCTTGTATCAAAGCCCCCAAGGCACGCATGTAGGTTTCACTTGCAGCCTGTCCGCCAGCCCGATTTTTAAAGGCTTTATCCAGCCGTTTAATAGCTCCCTTGGTATCGCCACCCGCAAGGGCAAGTAACCCACCATGGTATTGTACGAAAAGATCAAACCACGCTGGACCCTTTAGCCCATCAACAGATTTCAATGCCTCGTCAGTTTTTCCCTGCCCATGCTTAACCCAGCCCAAGACGATACCAGCCATTAAACGATCCAGAGCGCTGCGCCACGGTTTATCAAGGCGACGCTCCGCGTTGGCCCAAGATTTTTTCCGTAAATCTTCAACGGCTAAAATGAGACTGACAATTTCAGGAGAGTTGCTATTTTTAGAAATTTCTTGCCCCAGCAAAACCCCTTCAGAAAAATTCCCGTTGGCAACAAAGTTCAAAAAACCTTGCATTTTCAAACCTGTGTTGTCCGGGTCGATCTCCAAAGCCTTGCGATAAAAAACAACTGCATTTTCCGTGTCTTTGTCAGTGGCCGCAATACGTGCCGCAAGGTAGTTGCCAGCAAAACTATCACTGGTCGCGATTATTTCTTGGGGAGAATTCTCAGCCAGAGCTTTTGAGACAACAACCGATCCAGCAAGCAAACCACCAGCAAATAAAATTGACAATGACTTTATAATTTTTGTTTTCATAGCTCCACCCGTATTCATTTTCGATTGCCCCATACAAATTCATTTGGTGATTCTTGTAGAGCATAAACGTGTAGAAACAATGGCCTGTTTGCCGCAAAGGTACAAGCTTGCTAATTCACACGGCTGACACAGAACTCGACGACATCCAGCAAAGCTTCTTTGTGGGGGGAGGCTGGCAAGGGGGCAAGGGCATCGCGAGCAATTTCACCATAATGTTTTGCACGGGCGACAGTATCCGAAATCGCACCACGCTTGATAAGCAACCCCATGGCATGGTTAAGCGCTTCATTGTCACTGGCATCACTTTCCATGGCTTGGCGCCAGAACTCACGTTCAGCCTGGCTACCGCGCCGATAGGCTAGGAGGACGGGGAGGGTAATCTTACCCTCAAAAAAATCGTCCCCTACATTTTTTCCCAAATTTTCTTTGGTACCACTATAATCAAGTGCATCGTCTACCAGCTGGAAGGCCAAGCCCAAATTCATGCCAAAACTTCGGAAGGCATCTCGAACAGGTTTGTCAGATTCGGCTAACACTGGGCCAACTTCACAGGCTGCTGCAAATAGGGCCGCAGTTTTTCCTTTAATCACTTCAAGATAATCATCTTCTGTTGTCTCCATGCTTTGAGCGGCGGCCAATTGCATGACTTCGCCTTCTGCAATCACCGTGCTAGCGGTGGAAAGCACATCAAGAGCTTCCATAGAACCTGCATCAACCATCATGCGAAAAGATTGGCCCAGTAGAAAATCACCAACCAATACACTTGCTTGGTTCCCCCAAACCATTCGAGCCGCTTGCTTGCCGCGACGCATATCACTTTCATCTACTACATCGTCATGGAGCAATGTTGCAGTGTGCATGAATTCAACGCTGGCCGCGAGGGTGATGTGATGCTCACCTTGATAATCGCACATCTGAGCTGCCGCCAGAGTGAGCATCGGGCGAAGTCGTTTTCCACCTGAATCAATCAAATGTTGGGCGACTTCCGGGATCATTTCTACTTGAGATCCAGTTTTGGCAAGAATCAAACTGTTTACGCGCCCCATGGCATCAGCAGTGAGATCGACAAGTGGTTTAACACTCGCTTTCGCAGATTTACCTTCACCGATTGGAACAACGACACCCATAGTACTCACCAAGTATTTCCAAAACTATTTTGTACTAATAACGCTTACTAGTATTTTGAACAAGTGAGGAGACCTGAAAACTGGGTTTAATTGGATGTCTAAAAAGTCATGCGCCGTAGGGTCCTGTCACGATCAATGAAATGGTGTTGCTCGCTGGTAGGCAATTGCCCCTTGTTCTTTTATCAAT
>JAZGFF010000033.1:0-4977 GCA_036479095.1 Rhizobiaceae bacterium
AGGGCTTCAACACAGTGTTCAAAAACACCCGCGCCGCCCCGTGATCGACGGTACGAAAATATGCCCACGCCCCCTCTTGAAAACGTTCAGCTAAACCTGCTGCCACCAATAATTTTAGATGCCTCGAAATTCGTGGTTGGCTTTGGTCTAAGATGGCAATTAAATCGCTAACAGTGAGGTCAACTTTTTCAAGCAACGCCAACAACCGAAGTCGCGTTGGCTCTCCAGCAGCCCGCATCCACGCAACGGTCTCTTCAAGAGAATTTACCTTTTCTTGCGTCAATGTATCTGTCCTGCCATCAGTCTTAAATCCGTGTTACACTACCAAACGTCCATCACCAAGCAGCAAGGCTTAAAGAAACTCCGTGAAAGCGAACACTCCCCGCCAAAAATCCATCCACAAGGCAATCAAGGAACTTGTCCCCCATGCGCCTTTGGCTGATTTTGAGCCAATTGCAGAAGCCGCGCGATCAAAGCACATGCGAGATTTACTTCCGGTCAATGGCGTTTTTCTCGCAACCATTGCGCACATTCGCCATCATTACACCGATTATGATGATTTACGCGATGAAGGTTACGACCACGATTCAGCTCGCTTTTTTGTACACAATGCCATCAACGAAAAACTTACCGATTGGGGTTCACCTCGTCGATTAAACAAAAACGATTAGCTCAAGAATGCAGGAATAAAAATTATCCCAAGCCCCAACAAAGTAAGGATGATTTTTGAAAGCCATTTCTTCACACCAATAATTCCAAACGATAGACAACCAAGCCCTATACCAATTTGTATCATAGCCAAAAGCGCGGAGGATAAGTTAGTTGCAGTTCCTATGATTGCAGGATTAGCAATCATTGCCAGAGGTATTATATAAAGCCCAATACCAAGACTCATTGCCGATAGGGCAACTTTTAACCAATTCTCCCCCACCATGCCTGCTGCAATAAATACCGCTCCACAAACCGGTGGAGTAATTGTCGAAAGCAGCGCAAACCAGAAGACGAACAGGTGCGCTTGCAAAGGCTCAAGCCCAAGTTGAATAAGCGCAGGACCTGCTACAGAAACGCAAATTACATAAGCAGCCGTTGTTGGAACCTCCATTCCTAACACCAAACAAGCTAAGGCCGTAAGCAATAACGATGGCCACAACATCCCACCAGAGCCGGATAGGATCAGGGATGTAATTTTGACACCCAAGCCCGTAATCGACAGAACCCCGATGATGATGGAAGCGCAAAGAATAATAGCCGCAATCATCGAAACCTGTTTTGCAGCATTGATGAAAGCGGTTTCAAACCGCAGCAGAGAACGGTTTAAGTTCAAAGTCCCATCGGCATGGAATAACAACATCACCAACCCGACAATTATTGCCATACAGGCCGCATATTGTGGGGTGAAATTTGCCCCAAACATCCCCCACATCAACACTGCGAATGGCACAAAGAAGAAAGCGGAAGTGATGATGACATCACGAGCCCTGGGTCTATCAGCAATACCAATACCCGCTAAATCATAATGTCGGGCATAGGCATTGATACCAACCCAGACCGCAAAGAAATATAAGATTGCCGGTAGCAATGCAGCTGCCATGATCCCGGTGTAGGGAACTCCCGTTAGTTCGACCATCACGAACGCACCTGCTCCCATCAAGGGTGGCATAATTTGCCCACCGGATGAAGCCACCGCCTCGACAGCTCCCGCTAACCGTTTGGGATAGCCAAGTTTGGTCATTGCAGGCAATGTTATAGCGCCTGTGGAAGCAACATTGGCAGAAGCCGAACCTGAAATAGAACCGAATAGGGCCGATGCAATGACTGAAACTTTCGCTGCACCACCTTTTAACCGCCCCGCCGCAGCCGAAGCGATATTCATGAATCCCTGCCCTGCTTCCCCAGCATTTAACACGGCGCCAAAGATGACGAATATCGCCACAACGTTGACAGACACACCAGCAAGGCTGCCCCAAATTCCTCCCTCAGCAATCGTCAACGTTCCTAAGAAGCTCTTGAGAGGTGTCCCTGAATGGCCAAATTCTCCGGGGATATATTGTCCGAAAAGCCCGTAGGCTAAGGCCAAGATTGCTACGAATGGCAACGGCCAAGAGATTGCACGCCGCGCTGCCTCCAATACAGCCAAAAGTAATAGGACTGCGATCCCAATTTGGAAACCATTCTCTAAGGAACCGTATTGATCAGAGAGTGCGTTGGCGTTCCATGCAACCCAAAGTGATGCAAATATTCCTAAACTGCCAATAATTACACCGCTAACTCGTGTCCATTTCCCCCTCTCCGTGAACAGAAATATCCACGGCAACGCCAGTGCCAAGTGCAAAGGACGGCTAACGAGGTTCGGAACCAATCCTGAGAAGATCAACGCTAGGTGGAACCCCACCAAAATGATGGCGCAGATAATCATGGCGAGCCGCTTCAAAGAATACTGCTCGCTCATGAGCTGGTACTTATTGCTGGGCTGCAGTTAAGTTGTAGCCTGCCTCAAGATAATATTTAACCGCACCGGGGTGTATTTTACCTGTGATGTTGACCATGAGCCCCTTATCAACACCGTTCCACCAAGGCGCCCCCGCACCCATTTTACCCTTGCCTTCCCAATATGTTTTGGTCAACGCATAGGCTGTGTCGTTATTCATTGCGGTTGTTGTATAAGCAACAACTGGCAATGATGTGGTGGTAATATCGCCTGTCTGTCCAGCATAGGTGCCAGCAGGAATTATTAGCTTCGCACGTTTTGAGGTTTTGATCTGCTCATCGTTGAGAGAAATCACATTCACGCCTGTCGAGGCTGCTGCTTCGATGACATTTGGTGCAGGCCAAGAACCAGCAGTAACAAAGCCGTCAATTTGTCCATTTTTTAAAGCAGGAACCGCATTTGAAAGCTCAACTTCTGCAAGTTTTACCTTTCCCTCTAAGCCAAACAGCTTTAAATATTTTGCCCCTTCGCGGGCTCCAAATGACCCTTTGCCAAGCAGAATGGTTTTGCCTTCCATACCTTCAAAATCCTTCACGCCGCTTTTTGAAGACATGACCAAGTGCATTGTCAGTGAAGGAATGGGAAACAGGGCACGGATATCTCCAAATTTTGGATCTTCCTTTCCCTTGAACATCGCCTTACCTTTTTGCGCTAAACGCACAAGCACTGGCGGTGTGGTGAACACATAATCACCCCCACGAGATTTTGCCTCCATCACATTTTGAACAGAACCTTGACTCTCTTCAACCGTGACGATGATGCCCCCATTTGAACCGGCCTTCATCGCCTCAGCGATTTGCACAGCCATTTGATAATAGGACGAAGTCGATTTCGCTGATTTATAAGTTACCCGTGTTTCAGCATTTACGCTCGTTGCGACTACAGCAGCACATAAACCTAAGCTAATTTTTGTCATCGATTTCATTATTCTCTCCCAGTTATTCCATTGATACGAATTGAATTCCAATACCATGCCACTCACATCTACTGGTGTAAATCCACTAACCAGAGGCAGTATATATCTCCTAGCTGGGGGTGGTGTATATCCACTAGCTGGAGGCGGTGTATATCCATTGTGGATGAACCCGCGCTTCAAAGCTTTCTCCAATCGAGATCACCCCTGGCTTTTCCACCCAGGCTACAAGTCCGCGCAGCTGTTGTGCCTGCTTTACGAATTCCAGTTCAATATCATCGCGGCCCTCAAATTGCTCCGCAATTGAACGACCCGATGGGCGACAAGGAGCATTATCGCCATCAATTTTTATCGTAACTCCATTCTCAAAGAACAGCAGTGTGCGGGGCGGTAGCATGGTGAGGTTTTCGATGCCCTCTAGCAATAAATTACCACCAATCCATTCTGGTTTAAGTTCTGGAATATCAAGTCTTTGAGCAACCAGCGTCAATTCGTCGGGTGCAAGCAAGCTCAACTGACGTTCATTCCGCATTTCAGTTTCACGTGCATACCAAGGTTCGCGGCCACCTGAATTTCGTGTTGCCCCGCCATGAAAATCACCAGGTATCCCATCATAGGTAAGCTGCATTTCATCAACAGGAGCTGTAACAAAATTACGGCCTTGCGCCTGGTAAAGCCCTTTTACTCTGCCCTTTATTTTCTGCATCGGATGAATTGTAATTTCTTCTCGATGATTAGCAAATGGATCAATCATAAACACACTCGTTGGATTTTTTCTCACTCCTAACCCATTAGATATTGCTTGTCATCAAGTTGGTTTAGAAATCGAGCCATAGGTATATTTTGTCTCACTTCTATGAACCGCTTTCCAGAGAAGCTGTTTCCATATGCCCTTCAGGCAAATTTTCACTACCAGCTTTTGCAATCGCAGCATGTGCAGCGCGTACCCCGGCGCCATATTCTTTGTGAACCTGATCAAATAACTTGAACTGCCGCTCCGCGATGAAATCAGGAATCCCCTGCATAGCGGTACCAATATTTTGGCAAAGACGTTTTCTTTGTCCATCATCAAACAATTCAAACAATGCTCTCGGTTGACCAAAATCATCATTCCCGTCCCGATGATTATAACGATCCGCATCACCCGAAATTTTCAACGCAGGCTCTGCCATATCAGGGGCTTCTGCTGGCCCGTCAAAACTGTTCGGTTCATAGTAAGCATCTGGATTAGATTTATTTGGCATGAAATTCATCGCCCCATCTTTGTGGTAATGATGCACAGGACAGCGAGGCGCATTCACGGGCAAGGCTTCATAATGAGTTCCAAGGCGATGGCGATGTGCATCCGCGTAGGAGAACACTCTTGCTTGCAACATTTTATCTGGAGAGAACCCAATTCCTGGGACAATATTCGATGGGGAGAACGCAGCCTGTTCAATTTCTGCAAAATAATTTTCTGGGTTTTTATTCAACTCCATCACCCCAATATCCATGCAGGGAAATTCGCCGTGGGGCCAAACTTTGGTCAGATCAAATGGGTTGTAACTTGTGTGTTCGGCCTCCTCTTCGCTCATAA
>JAZGFF010000034.1:0-8890 GCA_036479095.1 Rhizobiaceae bacterium
AAATGATACCAAGATCGGAAATAAACAATTTCTTAGCGGCTTAGGGATAACATCCAACCAATAATTACGAATTGATTGGAAATGGTTAGTGTAATGGATGTACGCGATCCTCAAGACCCCAAAACTACATACAATGCCGATGCCGTCATCGCCTCTAGCATAGCAAAGGCTAGTGATCATCCACGCGAGAATGTTACATTGAGCGAGAGAGCTGAACAGGTAGCTTCTCAATTCGCACAAAATGCGATTTCGCCATTCGTGCTAGCCAGCGCTTTAAGACTCATTGAATTCCTTGCAATATTTACGATTGGCCTAACTGTTTATCTATTTTACGTCGATCCGCAAAATGGCGTCGAAAGTAACTATCTCCTGACAAGCTTTATCAGCGCTACATTAACAGTGCTCGCCCTACAGGCGGCGGACACCTATCAAATAGTCTCACTACGAACCAGCGTGACCCAGTTGGGTCGGGTGTTTTTGGCATGGAGCTCGGTCTTTGCGGTTCTTGCGTTATTCGCATTCTTCATGCGCATTTCGACTGACTTCTCACGGGTGTGGTTTGGTACATGGTATTTAGGTGGTTTGGTATTCTTTACTCTTTTCCGCTCGGTCGTGGCCATTTTGGTGCGCCGTTGGGGACGTGATGGCCGTCTCGAAAGACGTGCTGTCATCGTTGGCGGTGGAAAGAATGCGGAAGATCTAATCAAAGCGTTAGAGAGCCAAGCTGACAATGACATTCGTATCTGCGGAATCTTTGACGACCGCACAGGCGACCGTTCCCCACCGATGGTAGCTGGTTATCCCAAATTAGGAACGATCACAGAACTGGTGGAATTTGGCCGCCGCGCTCGCATTGATATGCTGATTGTTTCCCTGCCCATCACGGCAGAAAATAGAGTTCTTACCCTGCTTAAAAAAGTTTGGGTTCTACCGGTCGATATTCGCTTGTCTGCCCACACCAATAAGCTACGCTTTCGGCCCCGTTCCTATTCATATGTAGGAAACGTACCGTTTTTGGATGTCTTCGACAAACCGATTGCCGATTGGGATTCAGTGATGAAAAGGGGTTTTGACATCTTCTTTAGTCTACTGGCGCTGGTGCTACTCTCGCCGATTATCCTGATTGCGGCCATCGCCATACGCATTGAGAGCAAGGGGTCTGTTATCTTCCGCCAAAAACGGTTTGGGTTTAATAACGAAGTTGTCGAGGTGTTGAAATTGCGCTCCATGTTCACCGATAGGGCCGATCAAGATGCTAAAGTATCAGTCACCAAGAATGATCCACGGGTCACCAAAGTTGGTCGGTTCATTCGCAAGACATCTATCGATGAACTTCCCCAATTGATTAATGTATTAAAAGGCGAGCTTTCTTTAGTTGGTCCACGACCCCACGCAGTAAATGCGCACACACAAAACAAACTATGGGATGAGGTCGTGGATGGGTACTTTGGCCGTCACAAGGTCAAACCAGGAGTTACAGGATGGGCACAAGTGAATGGCTGGCGCGGTGAAGTGGATAATGAAGAAAAAATCCGCCGACGCGTAGAGCATGACCTTTATTACATAGAAAATTGGTCAGTTTTATTTGATCTATACATATTGATGATCACTCCATTCAGATTGATCAACACTGAGAATGCATATTGAGCGCCTCAATCCTCAACCATGCGCCATCCCTGCGCAGGGATAGAATAGCGAACGCCAATGGCTCTCCCGCTATGGATGCTAGGGCTGCCGGATCACTTCACTACATTCTATCAAAAGCTAAGTTTGCAAGATTTATAATCGGTCTGACCGCTTTTCTTGGCGCATTTGTTATCAAAGAACCAGCCCCATATGAGGTGTTTCTAGCAGTTGTCATGATTGGCTTTCTC
This sequence comes from Rhizobiaceae bacterium, assembly GCA_036479095.1. Lineage (GTDB taxonomy): Bacteria > Pseudomonadota > Alphaproteobacteria > Rhizobiales > Rhizobiaceae > Pseudahrensia. Next base: position 1,875 of record JAZGFF010000034.1, read on the forward strand.
GTCTTTGGCATGCGATTAAGCCGGCTTGCCCTTTCCTTGGCCGCTTTGTTTTTAATTTTTAATCTGGGCGGATTGCTTTCCATGTTCACCATGGCAAGCTTTAAAGATGCCCCACTCTATCTGACAGTGTCCCTGTTCTTGGGGTTTTCTTCAGTGTTTTGGTGCGCGGCAATTGAAAGTGACCCACTACGATTGCGAACACTAATGAGAGCTTATGTGTTGGGGGCTGTCTTGACCTCGCTACTAGGCATTGCTGGATATTTCCATCTCTTTGCGGGAGCCGAGTTTTTTACTTTGTATGATCGGGCAAGAGGTGCATTTCAAGACCCAAACGTTTTTGGCCCTTTCCTCGTCTTGCCCTCCCTCTATCTGGTCTTTGGGCTATTGTATCGCAGTGCAGCTTTAGCACCACTGCGGATGATGCTTTTGGGTATATTACTTCTTGGTATATTTTTATCGTTCTCCCGTGCTGCTTGGGGTCTAATCGTAATTGCTGGTCTGTTGCTATATCTATTTCTGCTGGCGAGTGAAAGATCAAACAGGGTAAGGGTGAAGCTGATCTTATTTGCAGTCTTCGGCCTCACTGCAATGGTGATTGCACTCGTCATTGCCTTACAATTCGACAGCGTTTACGAAATGTTTGTCCAGCGGGCGAAGGTAGTACAGGAATATGATGGCGCCCAATTGGGACGTTTTGCACGCCACGCGATTGGGTTTGGCTGGGCACTTGAAAATCCACTGGGCATTGGCCCAATGGAGTTCGGTAAAATTCTCGGAGAAGATACGCACAATATTTGGGTGAAATCGCTTATGGCTTATGGTTGGATCGGCTTCATTAGTTATCTGACAATCACAATTGCAACCCTTGTGGGTGGAGCCAAACTGCTTGGCCGCGATCGCCCTTGGCGCCCCTATCTGTTTTGTGCATACGCCACCTTTATTGGCCACATCATTATTGCATGGGTCATCGACATTGATCACTGGCGTCACGTCTATCTCTTGATTGGTATCATCTGGGGTTGCATGGCGCTTGAGAGCAGGTTTCAAACGAAGAAAACCAGAACATTCCTTGCTCGAGTTACTGCTTGAGTGTGTTTCAGCATATTAGTTAAATGGTCGGAGTAGCAGGATTCGAACCTACGACCCCACGCCCCCCAGGCGTGTGCGCTACCGGACTGCGCCATACTCCGACTGAGTGATGGTTTAGTCATCTGTTGGCTAAATATCAAGCAAGCTTTGTAATAATATTAACGCACCTGATCGAGTAGGCGCTTGCACTCGAGTAAATCGGTCAAAGCAGCTTGCAATTGTGCTCGGTCATCGCCTGTGGCAGTTTTCGGTCTTGTTTGAGCGGTGACTTGTTGCACAGGTATGGCAGTTTTTAGAGCCACATCATCATCAACCGATAACATCGCGCCGCCACTGGCAACAGCGACAACGAAACGGTTGCCTTGATCCTTTAAAATTCTTTGGACCCCTTTAATTGTGTAGCCCTCAGAATAAAGTAGATGGCGTATGCCTTTGAGAAGCTCCACATCGTCTGGCCGATAATAACGCCTACCGCCACCCCTTTTCATTGGTTTGATTTGTTTGAAACGAGTTTCCCAAAATCGTAAAACGTGCTGCGGCAATTCGAGATCGCTTGCGACTTCTGAAATCGTTTTAAATGCATCAGGGCTTTTGGACACGCTGGAACCTTCCACAGCTGGATTCAATTTGATTCGCTATCAAGCTTAAGCGGTTAGCATCAAGCTAGGAAGCGTTGCGCTTCCGATTGGCCTTGATTACCTTATTTTTCATAATATTTGAGGGCTTAAACACCATTACTCTTCTTGGTGTTATAGGAACCTCTTCACCGGTTTTTGGATTACGTCCAATTCGTTCTTTTTTTGAACGTATCGAAAACGTGCCGAAAGAGGATAGTTTTATCTGCTCACCACGAATTGCTGCTAGGCAAATCTCTTCTAAGACAGATTCAACTAAGTTAGCTGATTCAGAGCGAGACAGCCCAACTTTTGAATAGACCACTTCACTAAGGTCAGCACGGGTCAATGTTTTTTTCGTCATGACTTATCCCCACAAGTGTCTAACGAGGTTGGGCCCCCAATACGGGTAAAAATTCAAATTCAAGCAGTTATGTATAATTACCGCTCATTTGTGGTTTGGTCAATAAAATTAATGTTACGTTACGGGAGTAAGCAACCATTCCAACGCCGTACCAAGACAAGTTACCAACGAACGAGAACTGCTCCCCAAGTAAATCCACCACCCATTGCTTCCAATAACACCAGATCGCCCTTTTTCAGACGGCCATCGTTTACGGCAGCATCGATGGCTAAGGGAATAGATGCTGCAGAGGTGTTGCCGTGTTGGTCAACGGTCAAAACAACCTTTTTTGAATCAATTTTAAGTTTCTTAGCTGAAGCATCAATGATACGCCGATTAGCTTGATGGGGAATAAACCAATCAATATCATCAGCAGATAAACCGGTAGCTTCAAATGCCGCTTCAATGACATCTGTAATCATCGCCACAGCGTGTTTGAAGACCTCCCTGCCCTGCATGCGTAGATGACCAACAGTTTGGGTCGTAGAGGGGCCACCATCAACGTAGAGTTTGTTTTTATGAGAACCATCGGAGCGCAGATGGCTGGTCAATACCCCCCTATCATTGGATAATCCAACCCCCTCTTGAGCTTCAACCACAACCGCTCCAGCACCATCACCGAACAGAACACAAGTGGTTCTATCTTCCCAATCCAAAATTCGCGAGAAAGTTTCTGAGCCAATCACCAAAATGCGTTTAGCCTGACCAGCTTTGATATATGTATCAGCCGTCGTGAGGGCAAATACGAATCCGGAGCAAACGGCTTGCATATCAAAAGCAGCACCATGTTTCATTCCAAGCCTGTCTTGAATTTCAACAGCGCTTGAAGGGAATGTGTTGTTGGGGGTAGAGGTCGCAAGTATAATGAGGTCAATTTCGTCGATAGAAACTCCCGCATTTTCCATAGCTGCCCGTGCTGCGGCGGCTCCTAAGCTGGCGGTGGTTTCATCCGGTTCTGCAATATAGCGTTGTTTAATGCCTGTGCGCTGTTGAATCCACTCGTCGGTTGTATCAACACGTTTTTCTAAATCTGCATTTGTAACAACGGTGCGAGGTTTTGCGGCACCAGAACCCATAATCACAGAACGAATCATCTATTCATCTCCTGAACCATCTTCGTCACCGAATCTGGTTCTTTCCAAATCGGTAGCTATTTTTTCTAACAATCTGTTTCGGACCATATTGTGACCCACATCGATTGCACTGGAGAACCCTTCGGCATCAGTCCCACCATGGCTTTTGATGACAATGCCATTCAGCCCAAGGAATACAGCACCATTGACCTTGCGAGGGTCCATCTTCTCGCGTAACCGTGCGAAAGCCTGTTTTGCAAACAGATAGCCAATTCTTGCCATTAATGTTCGTGACATGGCTTCTTTTAAGTAAGCTCCAACTTGTCGGGCAGTCCCTTCAGCACTTTTTAAGGCAATATTTCCGGTAAACCCCTCAGTTACAATCACATCCACACCACCACGGCCTAAATCATCCCCTTCAACGAAGCCGACGTAATTCAAACCTTCAAGTTTTATATCCTTCAAACGAACACTAGCCAATTTAATGGCTTCCAAGCCCTTCACCTCTTCAACGCCTATGTTGAGCAAACCAACGCGGGGTTGATCCAAATCATAAAGTGCTCGAGACATCGCACTGCCCATCAATGCATAATCGACCAGAGCGTCTTCATCGGCGCCAATTGTGGCTCCAACATCAAGCACAATACTCTCCCCTTGCATATTTGGCCAAACGGCGGCTAAAGCTGGCCGTTCAATCCCAGGCATCATCCGAAGGCAAAACCTTGCCATTGCCATGAGCGCCCCTGTGTTGCCTGCAGAAATCATCACATCGGCCTCTCCCTGCTTTACCGAATCCAATGCTTTCCACATCCCAGAGACACGTCGACCACGGCGCAATGCCTGGCTGGGTTTATCGTCCATGGTTATGGAAATTTCGCAAGGATGAAATACAGATTCTTGCTTGAGGCGGGAATATTTTTCCAGCTCAGGTAGTACGACATCAGCCTCGCCGTGCAAAATATACCGAACTTCTGGATATCTTTTGCGGGTTAACTCAGCACCAGCCAAGACAACAGCAGGGCCGTGATCCCCCCCCATGACATCAAGAGCTATCGTTATTGTGTCCGTATCATTAGCCATCGATGAGTGAACGACTTTCTTGTTTCCCTGTTCCACTAAATTATTCAGCAGACAAACTAGGGTCGAATATTTTGGAAGTGATCATTGAACCCACTCCCAACAACCCTGTCTAAGTACACAAGCATGGGAGGGATTGCGAGTAAGAAACGTTATATTCAGTGCTTTTTCAAAGCTGCTAGTGCGGCAAATGGCGATTCTGGGCGAATTCCTTCCTCCTCAAAAGGGCTTACTGTATGAATTTCGGCACCATCAAGGCGCGCGAAGAAATCGATTCCCATGGAAAAGAACTCCAGCCATACGGCGGCCATGTCGATAGAATCGCCCAAATAAGTGTCCGGAATCTCTGTGCCATCTATGTCAAATACCCATTCCCCTTCCTCATTCAGTCGTGGTTTTGCTAATTTCGACCCGTCGGGGACAAAAAACATTTCCACTTTTTCTTTAACAATGGCTTGCAAGGGAGCGGCAGTAATCGCGCAGGGCTGGGTGATATTTGCCCTAACTGTCCCCCGCAATTCGACCCCATCGCGTTTCCAAGGTGTGATCAGACAATCGGCCTTAAAGTCCTCTACGCTGATTAGATCATAGGCCTTGGCAATTGTAATTAGCACAGGTTCAGGGGCAGAGTAGTTTAAGTGTTTTCCTTTTTTAGGAAGGGTTCGCACATTGATTGGCATCGTGAAGGGAGCAAGGGTTTCATTGTTTTCGACCATCTAAATATTCTCCGAAACTACATTTACTGGATGGGTTGATCAAAGATCGCATATTGAGCCGTAATCATCTCAAGGTTTTTATTCCCCAGGTCCTCTACCTGGGCATAGAAATATATCGCTATTTCCTTGGCAAGCTCAGGCGCTCTTTTTGTGGGAAACAGGTTGCGGTCTATCACGGCTGTTAATTCCTCTATTGGGTTGCTTGAAGCCAACGCATCTTCGTAGGCGCCAGTTCTGCCGTAGAATACCTGAGTCATTTTTGCTATTCGTTTAGGAACAACCTGATCCCCTACCCCAGCTTCACGCAAGGCTGCATCCATATCATCAATAAATAAATCGAATACCCGTTGAGAAATCTTTCGCGCTTGAAGATTTTCGTCTTTCAATCGCGCATGAAGAACATAAAGGTGCATGATCAGGGCTTCGAATCGACCATCAAGTGTGTCAGGAATACTGTAATGGTGAAATAAAACAGCATCCCGTGCCCTCGCCACAACCACGCCATAAAGTGCGTGTGCATGTCGAATTGTATCTTTTTGGCCAAACAGGGCTTTGAATATCACGATCAAACCAGTAGTTAGGGACAGGATGTCCACACTCATGTTATCGTGGATATAGGTTTTTATGCTTTGCTCGAATAGGGTGAAACTTGAGATTTTTAAATTGGTGGTGGAGAATGTACATATGTCTAACGGTTTCATAATCAAAAAAACGAAAACTCGATTTGAAATCGGGGTGTTAGCAATGGCTATAATCACTCCGCTTGTTATTAGTGGATGCAATTCCACAACAGAAGTTTTGTCCCACGGGTACCAAATGAATGAAGAAACGCTGGCCCTCGTAACAGAAGGTTCTTCTCGGGAGCAAGTCTTACTCGCTTTGGGTACTCCCTCCACCACTTTGAAGCAGCAAGACGGTGCTGAAACATTCTATTATATCAGCCAGCAAAAGGCACGACCCGTTGCATTTGTGAGGCCTAAAGTGGTTAATCGCAGAATTATGGCGATTTACTTTGATGAGAGTGAAGCGGTTAGGCAAACGGCCAATTATGGTTTGAAGGATGGCAAAGTGTTTGATTTTGTCTCGCGCGTCACCCCAACTGGCGGTAAAGATTTAAGCTTCTTGGGCCAAGTGCTCAGTGCAACACCAAGTGCGGCTAATATCTTGAAATAGCTGCTGCTGATATTTTTAATTTTGATTCAATAAAAAACCCCGCAATTCACTTTGAAATGCGGGGTTTTATTTTGCCTACGTTCTTTGCGGAACGTTGATTAGTGAGCCATAACAGCCAATAAAAGCAAAGCCACGATGTTTGTGATCTTGATCATTGGGTTAATGGCTGGGCCAGCTGTATCCTTGTAAGGATCGCCAACTGTGTCGCCTGTGATGGCTGCTTTATGGGCTTCTGAACCCTTGCCGCCAAAGTTGCCATCTTCGATGTATTTCTTAGCGTTATCCCAAGCACCGCCACCGGCAGTCATGGAGATCGCAACGAACATGCCGTTGACGATAACACCCAGAAGCATCGCACCCAAAGCTGCGAAGCCTTGGCTTTTGCCAGCGATTGCATTGATCGCAAAGAAGCAAACGATTGGGGCCAACACTGGAAGCATTGACGGAATAACCATTTCCTTGATTGCTGCTTTGGTAAGCATATCCACCGCACGGGCATAATCAGGCTTAACGGTGCCCTTCATGATACCAGGCTCCGCTTTGAACTGACGGCGAACCTCTTCCACAACAGCACCCGCTGCGCGGCCAACAGCCGTCATGCACATGCCTGCGAACAGGTAAGGCAATCGACCACCGAACAGAAGACCAACAACCACATATGGGTTGGCAAGGGAGAAGTCGACGACAACACCGTGGAAGAATGTTCCTTCAGCAGCATTCTTGGCAAAGAATTCCAAGTCGGCTGTGTAAGCTGCAAACAACACAAGAGCACCAAGACCGGCAGAACCAATCGCGTAGCCCTTAGTCACAGCCTTTGTAGTGTTACCAACGGCATCAAGTGCATCGGTTGTCTCACGCACTTCAGCTGGAA
>JAZGFF010000035.1:0-4303 GCA_036479095.1 Rhizobiaceae bacterium
AAAAACGCCTCCCCAATGAAAAGGGCTTCTTCGCTGACGATCGTCTGAAAAGCCCAGTATTCAAAAAAGCCGAACCATGCATGAAAAACTGCAAAACAAGTGTCAAAATAACAAGCACAGCAAGATCACTAGACGTAACCCCTGATAAACCGGAAGATAATTAAGAGCGATCCCTACAGTTACAATACTAAGCCTCCGAGTTAATTTCGGGGGCTTTTTTGTTAGCTCGCTTTGAGCTGTCTTTAAGCTTTCATCCAGTTGTTAAGTTCAGCGCAACTCACAAAATTGCTCCCCTTCCCCTGCCCTGCAATATGGCTGTATGGCTCAAGCCTTTCTCCCAAATGGCTGAGCACCGCGAGGGCTCCTGAAAAAGAATGGTGGTTGGTATATTGAGCCGGTGTGACTACACAGCGTATTCCAGCTGCATGGGCAGCTTTTAATCCTGCAGAAGAATCTTCAAAAGCAATTGCCTCTTCGGGCTTAACGCCAACACCCTGCAAGGCCTTGAGATACACTTCTGGATCAGGTTTCTTCAGATCAACATCTTCACCGCAAATTCTCGTTTCAAATTTCTCAAATATACTGGGAGGGAACAAATCCAACATCAAAGCATCGGCATTAGAGCGCCCTGTTGTTGTGGCCAGCGCAAGAATAATTCCATTCTCGATGGCATTATCAACTAGACGCTTGACGCCCGGACGAGCCTGCGGCGGATTGTTTTCTAAGCCCTTGCGATAGAGGGTGGATTTACGCTTGTGCATTGAAAGTAAGCGCTCTTCGGGAAACTCATTGATATCAAGATCTATCCTGCCTTTTATATAATGACGCATTCGTTCCTTACCGCCAGTTACCCGGAGTAACTGGCGATATTCATCTTCACTCCAAACCCAATCAAACCCTTCCTCAGCGAATAAATCATTGAACGAATTGCGGTGGTATTCTTCGGTTTCCGCAAGCGTTCCGTCCACATCAAATAGGATTGCTTTCAGCATCTTCAGTTCTTAAATTTGGAGGTCGAGATTGGTGAGGATTGGCTTCACATCTCGAATATCAGAAATCACAGCGACAGATGGCAATTCCGTGACCGGTGTTGTGGTATACCCAAAATCAACAAGAACACCTGGCACATTTGCAGCAACAGCGCATTCTGCATCAGCCCGTGAATCTCCAATTAGAATAGCTTTATCTGGATCGCCACCTGCGAGTTGAATTGCCAGTAATAAGGGTTCAGCATGGGGCTTATGTTCGCGGCCATCATCAGCGCCAATGATTGAATCAAAATATTGGGTGAGGTTAAGCGCATCACAAATTGCTTCCGCTGGTGCTTGCTTCTTATTCGTGCAAATTGCCAAATTATACCCTTGGCCTTTTAACTCAACCAGCAGTTCTTCCACCCCAGGGTAAAGCTGCGTCTCACGGGTTAAATTGGCTTCGTAATGAGCAGTGAAACTCTCAAGAATTGTGATGAAATCTATATCTTGGAGATCAATACCAGAAGCTTCCAAAGCCCGTTCGACAAGTTTTGGAATACCATTACCAATCATCGCTTCAATTTTCGGAATGGGAAGTGCGGGTGCACTCAACTCCGCGAGCATTAAGTTTGCTGCATAGGCCAAGTCGGGGGCAGAATGCACTAGCGTTCCGTCCAAGTCGAAAACAACAGTTGTGGTGGTCATAATATTTCTTTCCTTAGCCCTTACAAGAAGCACGTATGGCTTCGATGTTGGACTTGTAATCGGCAGGTGTTCCGCCCTTGAAAATTGCTGACCCAGCCACGAGGACATTGGCGCCTGCTTTCACAACAAGCGGAGCTGTCTCAGGCGTAACACCGCCATCAATTTCAATATCGATTGGGCGATCACCGATCATTGCTTTCACACGAGCGGTCTTTTCAACAACCGAGTGAATGAATTTTTGGCCACCAAAACCCGGGTTCACGGTCATCAATAGGATAAGGTCGAGGCGGTCTAGAACATACTCAATTACATTTTCAGGGGTTGAGGGATTAAGAGACACACCAGCCTTCAATCCAAGATCACGGATGGCTTGCAGGGAGCGGTCTAAGTGTTTGGTGGCTTCAGCGTGAACGGTAATAATATCGCACCCAGCATCGGCAAAGGCGCCAAGGAAGTTATCGACAGGTTCGATCATCAAATGGCAATCGAATATTTTATCGGTTCTATCACGTACTGCTTTGATGACGGGTGGGCCAAATGTGATGTTGGGAACGAAATGCCCATCCATCACATCAATGTGCACCCAATCGGATCCCGCATCCATGACATCTTGGATTTCCTCTCCCAGTCGAGAAAAATCTGCCGATAAAATAGAAGGGGCAATTATGAGATCAGTTGTCATGAGACGGTTCCTTTTGTGGTCAAATCAATATTGGTTATATCTACCGCGTTAAGCTGGCAAAAAGGCTTGGTAATTTTTCAGGCAGGCGTTCGACCTGATCGATGATGGTATAATTATTAGCACCAAAAATCCGCTCGACATAGCGATCTGCTTCCGGGTCGAGGGTCAAACAATAACTCATCACCCCAGTTTGCTGGAGTTCCTGCGCGGCTTTCTTAGCATCCATACGAAGGTATTGTGGATCACGCTCGTCAATATCAGCGGGCTCACCATCCGTCACAATCAGCAATAATTTATGCCGTTCACTCCGTTGCATGAGGTGATGGCCGGCATGGCGCATAGCGGCTCCCATCCGTGTGGACAGCCCGCCTTTCATCCCGGCCATTCGGCTTTTTACTTCATCATCCATGCGTTGTTCAAAATCCTTGAAACGGTAGTAATGAACATCGTGGCGGCCATCGGAAGCAAAACCATGGATCGCAAAAGGGTCACCAATTCCACCGATTGCCGCAGCCACTAACGCAGAGGCTTCACGGGTTAAATCCAAAACAGTTTTCTCGCTGTCGCGAACAGTTTCATTGGTTGATTCCGATAAATCAAGCAAGATTACAACGGCCAAATCACGACGATTGATCACGTTGCGCATGGTGATACGGGTATCTGGTTGCATGCCAGAACGGGTCATTACAATCGCTTCAATGGCAGCATTAATGTCAAGCTCGTCCCCATCTTCCAAACGCCGTTGGCGAGAAACACCTTGAGGTCGAAGACGATCAATGATCTGCTTGATCCGGTGACTAACTCCCTTGTGCTCGGTGAGTACGTTATTGATTATTTCTGGATCAGCGCGGCCCTGTCGGCGCTCATATACGGTTACCCAACTTGGCCTATGCAATTGGACTTTATAATCCCATTCGGAATAATGGAAAGGATCGGAAACAGGCTCCTTGCCCTCCATTTCATTGTAGGAAACACCTTCATCTTCGTAGGGAAACAACTCACTTGAAATCACCCAGACCTCCTGAGCATCATCCCCTGCCCCTTCAACCTCGACCTCATTGATCATTTCCATCAAACCAACATTGCGGCGCACTTGTCCTTGGTGATCGGGTTGATAGGCAGAACTGTCATCCCAATTATAATCATCAAGCGACCAAATAAACCGGTTGTCATCACGATAGGGTATCCGCAAGCCTTCAAGAATACGCAGGCTCGGCACCGCACGGCGTTCGGAAAGTAGATTGAACAGCTCCACCCCAAGTGTCCATGAAAACATTGTCTCAAGTTTGTTGGCTTCAATGTTGATATGAAATTGCTCCACCAAAGCATCAACGGCAAGATCACCCGTTGATAGACCCGGCCCTAACAGAGCAAGTGCAGTGCGCTCCAAGAGAGCCATGGTCTTGTGCTCATACTCGCCGCCAGCATTGATTTCGATAAGAGATTTCCATAATTGGCGAAAGCCTGGGAATTCTTCAATGGCACAATATTCAATCCGTGCATCATCCATAAAACCAACAAAAAACAGTTGCGCTGGACTTAAAGCCTGTGCGCTAAGACCTGTTGTCGAATAGGCAATATGGGCGGCCATGTGGGCGCACATTGCCCGGTATAAATCGATACCCTCAATATTTTCAATATCATCAACGGCATCGGGTAGATGCATCGCCCCCTCCTCAATAAAAGGGCGAAAACCGAGGTGATCGCTCGCACTTGGGCGCAGAAAAAAGTCGCGCCCCCAAAAAGCTCGCAGATAAAAGTTCAACCGGCGCTGGGTATCGATAAACAATGTGCCGCGACGTTCTTGTTTCAAGATCGCACGGGAATCTTCACTCACTAAGCCAAAATAATCGGCCTGTTTGGGTAAATCGCGCCGATAAACATCAGCGCCAAAATCCACCCAACGGCGAAGGCCAGAAAGTGTGAGTTTAGAAAGTAGTTCCTC
>JAZGFF010000036.1:0-17220 GCA_036479095.1 Rhizobiaceae bacterium
GCGAATATATTGGAGTGTGAAATCACCAAACTTAAAGCAGGGTTGGCTAGTGTCGATGTCGGCAAGGTTTCTCTCACCTTACCTTCGCGTGGTTTGGCCATTGGAAAAGCATTGCTTGGGGTGCGACCCAACCGCTTGTTAATCACCAAAAAGGGAGTAAAAAATTCGCTCCCAGGCAAGATTTCGCGCCTCACCTATGTTGGCAATCATTTAGAATACACATTGAAAACTGACCATGGGGAGTTATTTGTGATCTCAACCGATGTCGATACAAATCTTAAAGTGGGAGCGAGTGTCGGCATCGCTTTTGCTCAAAAAGGCCCCGTGCTGTTACCCCACTAATTGAAACAATTCGCAAAGTGAGTATGATTGCGAATCGCAACATGAGATATACCAACAACATACGATGACAATATTTTTTGAATTACTTGGAGCTGTGGCTCTCTTATTATGGGGTTTGCGCATGGTGCGCACCGGTGTCATGAGAGCCTATGGCCCTTCGCTAAAAAAACTAGCAAGGCAAGCTGAAGGACGTGTTATTCCGGCGTTCCTTTCTGGGTTATTCGTTGCCGTCCTGCTGCAAAGCAGTGCCGCAACTGCAATGATTGCAGCGACCTTCTCCGCCCAAGGCATCATTGGAACCATGACTGCTTTTCTGACGATTCTCGGTGCAGACATTGGCACCGCTCTTGCCGTGCTTGTCGCCTCACAAAAAATCACTGTCATCTCACCCGCGCTCATCACAATTGGCGTCTTTGGATTTTTATCCACTGAAAGAAGTAAATTTAGAGCCATCAGCCGAGCCATTCTCGGCCTCGGCCTAATCCTACTTGCCCTTTCCCTCATCAGCCAAACTGCATCCTCCTTGACCAAACTAGAAGGCTTTGTAAGTGTTGTCAGCGTCTTCGCTTCGCAACCCTTCTTAATGTTGCTGTTTGGGGTTGTGCTCAGTTACCTCGCCCATTCTAGCCTTGCGATCGTTCTTTTAACCACCGGCTTTGTCGCCACAGGATTTTTGAATTTGGAGGCTGGGCTTTATCTTATTCTCGGCGCCAATATTGGTAGCGGCCTGTTGCCTGTCATCTCCAATTGGAATTCAAAACGAGGTGCGCGCCAGCCTGTCACTGCGAACCTCTTAGTGAGAACCTTAGGGGTGGTGTTGGTTTATCCCTTCGTTGACCAAATCATTGCAAATTACGGCAATTTGGTTTCCCCTGCTCTCCAACCAGCAATTTTCCATTTGGTTTTAAATTTAGCTGTGGCGGCTGTCGGGCTTGTTTTTGCAAAACCATTCCTCGCTTTTGCCCACAGCTTGTTGCCAGAAGACTTGGACAACACCTCATCGATTGAACCAAAATATCTCGATGAAACAGCCCTTGAATCTCCAGCAAAAGCCTTAGCATGCGCTAAGCGCGAAGCCCTAGTCATGGCTGATATTGCCCAACAAATGGTCAATGCAGTTTTACCCCTTATTCGCGATGGCGACGAACAGCAAATCAACGCTATCATTGATATGGATGATAGCGTTGATTTGCTGTTTGATGCTTGCAAGCTCTACATCGCGAAAATTATGCAATTGGAACTCAATGCAGAAGAAAGCCAACGGGCATTGGAGTTGCTTAGCTTCACCGCAAACATGGAACATATTGGCGATATTGTTGACGGTAGTTTGATGGAACTGGCCACTAAAAAGAACAAGTTACAAATCCAGTTCTCTGACGAAGGTCTTGCTGAAATTTCAGACCTCCATGAAGCAGTTTGTAATACATTTGATTTGGCAGTGAATACGTTTTTAACTGGCGAGAGTGAATTGGCACATCAACTCTTCGATGCAAAAGCTGACATCAGAAAAATCGAACGCAATTCTGTAACCACCCATCTGGAACGCATCGGTCTTGGCCATTCAGATTCGCTCGACACAAGTGGGCTGCACCTAGATGTGGTGCGAGATTTAAAGCGCATCAACAGTCACTTAACCGCCATCGCATACCCCGTATTAAAAGCCTCTGGGGAAGTGCGGAAAACCAAATGGAAACGAAAAAACTAGAATTTGTATAATCATCGGACAATCATTTATATGGCCGTTGACTCGGCGGTGACGCTTGTTAGACTTCTTTAACTCAGCGCGAGGCTGGGGATATCGTTCGGGAGGAACACTTATGAAACTGAAAAATTCACTTCTTGCTGCCGCTCTTTTTTTAGCGGGATCAGTCGCCAGCGTCACAGGTTTTGGCGTCACAAATGCCAATGCCGAAGATGCTTGTCATCGTGGCACACTAGATAAAGCCTATTGCGATCGTAACATGGATCAAACAGCTGATTTACCCCTTGATCCATCAAAATGGATAAGCCCAAGCACAATCATATTCACCTACACACCCGTTGAAGACCCTGCGGTTTACGCCAGCATCTGGGACGGTTTTGTAAAGCATATGTCTGAAGTAACGGGCAAGAAAGTTGTTTTCTTTCCAGTGCAATCAAACGCAGCGCAATTAGAAGCAATGCGCTCGGGCCGTCTGCACGTGGCAGGTTTTAACACCGGCTCAAACCCGATTGCCGTAAGCTGTGCGGGCTTTGTTCCTTTTGGGATGATGGCCAAGAATGATGGCTCCTTTGGCTATGAGATGGAAATCATTGTACCCATGGATTCCAAAATGCAATCTCCTGCCGATATCAAAGGCAAGACCATGGCGTTCACTTCACCAACTTCAAACTCTGGCTTTAAGGCTCCATCCGCGATCCTTAAAGGGGAGTTTGGCTTAAAGGCCGAAACGGATTTCACGCCGACATTCTCAGGCAAGCACGACAATTCCATTCTTGGTGTCTATAATGGTGACTACGAAGTTGCGGCCATCGCGAACTCCGTTCTTACCCGTATGATCCGCCGTGGCGTTATCAAGGAAGGGAAAATCCGGACCATCTACAAGTCCCAAACTTTCCCAACAACTGGTTACGGTATTGCCCACAATATCGACCCAGCCCTTGCCGCAAAAATTAAACAAGCCTTCTGGACCTATCAATGGGATGAAAATTTCAAAAAAGAGTTCAAAAAAGCTGACAAATTTATCGGCATAACTCACAAATTCGATTGGTCCGTTATTCGCGGCATCGATAAAGCGAATGGCGTAAGTTACAACTGCAAATAGACGCTGGAGTGAATTGAATTAGCAGCCAGCCTCATCCGTTGGGGTTGGCTGTTTTCAAATAACAAAAACAAAAACATCAAGTTGGGAAGCAACATGCTGCGTCTTGTGGGATTGAGCAAACGGTATAAAACTGGCGACTTAGCCCTCAACAATGTTGATCTGGAAATACCCGATGGCCAAGTCATCGCTTTAATTGGCCCTTCTGGCGCTGGCAAATCAACACTCATTCGTTGCGTTAACCGCTTGGTCGAACCTACCCAAGGAAAAGTTTTTCTAAATGATGTAGAACTTACAACCCTTTCTACAGGTGCGTTACGCAAAGCCCGCCGTAAGATGGGGATGATATTTCAAGAATATGCGCTGGTTGAACGACTAACCGTAATGGAGAATGTCTTATCAGGCCGCCTCGGTTATGTTGGCTTTTGGACCAGCTTCACACGCAAGTTCCCCAAAAAAGATATACAAGAGGCCTACCGCCTTCTCGACCGAGTTGGCTTGATGCACATGGCCGATAAACGCGCCGATGAATTATCTGGCGGTCAACGACAAAGGGTCGGAATTTGCCGTGCCCTTATTCAAGACCCCGAATTATTATTAGTCGATGAGCCCACCGCCAGTCTTGATCCCAAAACATCAAGGCAAATCATGCGCCTGATCAATGAGCTTTGCCAAGAACGCGGCTTAGCTGCCATCATCAATATCCACGATGTTTTGTTGGCACAAATGTATTCCCAACGGGTTGTTGGTTTAGAGATGGGTGGCATCGTTTATGACGGACCACCTGAAGGCCTCGTCCCAGAAGTTCTAACTAGAATTTACGGTGAAGAAGATTGGGAAGCCACAATCGAAACATCCGACGAGGATGAAGAGCATGAAGCTGAGCAAAAACCTGCCATAAAGACCAAAGCAAAGGCCAAATCAAAACCCAAAGCGCGGAAGCAGAAAGCGTAAGGATGAACAATTCACCCGATTATGCTTCCTCATCAAACCTTCCAAACAAGTGGAAGAAGCCACCGCTCATCCGGAACGCAACCCTACGCTGGTCATTGATTATAGGTTTCATGGTCTATTTAGCCGTGGCTCTTTGGTCGATGGACGTCAATTGGATACGCGCTTGGGAGGGTCTTCCAAAAGGCAAGCGGTTCATCGCTGCATTCTTCCCACCTGATTTTTCTGACAGCCGCAACGTGGTCTGGGATGGCATTCTTGAAAGTGTCTGGATGGCGATCATATCAACCGTTGCTGGGATCGCCCTTTCTGTACCGATAGGTTTAGGCGCAGCCAACAATCTTGCCCCCAAATGGGTCTATTATATCTGCCGTGCTGTCATTGCTGGTTCGCGAACTTTCCCGGAAATTATTCTTGCTATATTCGCAGTAAAACTCTTCGGTTTTGGCCCCTTTGCCGGCTTCGTCGCCCTTTCAATTGGTACGATTGGATTTTTTGCCAAATTACTTGCCGAGGACATAGAAAATATGAGTCCCTCTCAAGCTGAAGCAATTACAGCAACAGGTGCTTCCTGGTTCCAATGGATTAACTACTCAATTCAACCCCAAGTAATGCCCCGTATGATTGGCCTTTCGGTCTATCGCCTAGATATCAACTTTCGTGAATCTGCTGTTGTTGGCATAGTCGGCGGCGGCGGTATCGGTGCGACCTTGCTAACTGCGTTTGATCGTTATGAATTTGATACTGCAGCCGCAATTCTACTCATCATCATCGCCATCGTAATGGTTTTAGAATACACCTCAGGGTATCTGAGAAAGTGGGTACAATAATATGCCACTTATTGAGACCGCCGACGGCCCCACTTGGAAACGCCGCACCACAAAAAAACAATTGCTCATTTGGTTTGGCTGGCTCATCGCCATTGCCATCGTGTATTATGCTTGGTCCTTGATTTCAGAGAAAACAATCTGGTTCTTTGTTCAAGATGCCGGGAAACAAGCCGCGGATATTGGTTCGCGAATGGTTCCACCTAAATGGAGTTATATACACCGTCTTTGGAAGCCAATCTGGGACACCCTTAACATGGCCACTTTAGGTACGGTTATCGCCATGATAATTGCCATACCGGTTGCTTTCGCTGCTGCGCGAAACACAACTCCTCACAAATTAGTGCGCGCTGTTGCGTTATTTATTATCGTCTCCTCTCGTTCTGTAAACTCACTCGTATGGGCTCTCATTTTGGTTTTGGTTCTTGGCCCCGGTGTTTTGGCCGGCACCATAGCTATTGGCCTAAGATCAGTGGGCTTTTGTTCAAAGCTACTTTACGAGAGCATCGAAGAAATCGACCATACCCAAGTCGAAGCTATAGAAGCTACTGGGGCAAGCCGTTTACAACAAATGCTATACGGTATTGTACCACAAGTTTTGCCGACCTTCGCTGGCGTAGGCGTGTTCCGTTGGGACATCAATATTCGAGAATCCACTATCCTTGGTTTGGTTGGTGCTGGCGGCATCGGCTTGGAGTTGAGCGGTTCAATCGATACTCTAGCGTGGACACAAGTCTCAACAATCCTTCTGGTGATTTTGGTAACCGTCATCATTTCAGAATGGGTTTCTGCAAAGGTTCGTGGTGCCATTATCTAAAAAGTATGGGATTTACCACAAGGGCTTCGACACAACTTCCGCCTTTGAGTTTTACGAATCCATACGCCACCAACTACCCGATGCAAAATTTCCAGATACATCGATAGCAATTAGTGATCTAGAAGAGATAATTGATGAAATAGATGTCTTTGCATTTGATGCCTACGGCGTTTTGAATATCGGCGACAACCCCATTCCAGGTGCCGCAGAATGTCTGGAAAAACTGCGGGCCATCGGCAAACAAGTGTTCATCCTGACAAATTCAGCCAGCTCTCCCCCAGAGCAAAACAAGAATAAATTTGCGCGTCTTGGTATCGATATACCTGAAGAAAATATCATCTCCAGCAGAATGGCCGCTCAAAGCTGGATAGCCAAACAAGGAATTTCCCGTTGGGGCGTTATGGCCAAAATGGACGCACAGATAGAACAACTTGCAACGCACACAATTCGTTTAAATCTTGATCCATACAGTTATTCATCCGTTGATGGTTTCATTTTGCTTGCAGCATCCCAGTGGAATGAAGAGCAACAGAAACTGCTCGATGCCTCGCTAATCGAACATCCAAGACCGATCGTTGTTGCTAACCCCGATGTGGCAGCACCGATGGAAGGCTATTTCTCAACCAATCCAGGATTTATTGGCCACCGTATTTTAGCACGAGGGCAATCCCCCGTAACCTTCCACGGCAAACCCTTTCCATCGGTTTTTGAACTCATCGAAACTCGCCTCGGAAAAATGCAGCAACGCAGCCGCATAGCCATGGTCGGTGACTCCCTACACACGGATATCTTAGGAGGGGCAGCAAGAGGATGGAAAACGGTGTTAGTGACAAACCATGGCCTATTCAGTGGCCACCCCGTATCCCCATTTTTACAACAAAGTGGGATTGTACCAGATTACCAAATCCCCGCCCTATAGCCTTACTCATGCGCTCGAAGATATAAATCTACACTTGCGGCACGGCCTACAGCGTCGATTACGGTTAGCGTTGAAAATCCACTCCCATCAGGAAACCACATCGCTGTTCTTTTTCGAGAGCCTGAAGGGAGAAGTCTTCCATTTGCCAACCAGCGAAAAGGCGGGCGGCCATTTTGCATTTTGAGTACCAATGGAATGGGTTCACCAGCCATTGTTTCTTCCATTTCAACCCGCGCACCATTTGGGGGGTAAACAATGCTCGGCGGTAGCTCTGCTACGCGATAGTTCATGGCCGTATGGTTCGCCGGGCGAAATCGCTTAAGAGTTATCGGAAGTTCACTTTGCAAAAAGATCGCGGCGCTATCTGGAGCTGTACTAAATGGCACCCTATTCAAGCCGCTTCGGGCAAAAGCCTCAAACAAAATTGGTGCAGCTGTTTTATAACCAGTAATTCCAGTAACAGAGCCATTGTCTGCCCTGCCTACCCACACGCCTAAAGCATACCGCCCATCAAAACCAATAGCCCAGGCATCACGATAACCGTAACTGGTACCCGTCTTATAAGCGATACTGCTCCTGCGCACCCCTTTGGGTGGAAGTGCGCCCGCCAAAATATCGGTGATCATCCAAGCCGAATTAGGTTGCAGTAGTTGATTGCTGGTTACAACTCCGTTGTTTTGATTTGCCTTACGACCCTCTTCCCCTAATCGCGTGCGCAACCTAACAACTTTCCCATTATTCACCAAGCCTGTGTAAAGCCCAACTAAATCGTAAAGCGTTAGACCTATCCCACCCAAGCCAATTGCTAATCCGGGGCGCTCATTTTTAGGGATGATTGGGTGAATGTTACTGCGTTTAAATCGGGCAAATAGCCGCGCCGGACCAACCGCTTCTAACAATTGCACAGCCGGCACATTTAAAGAAAGTTGCAATGCTCGCCGTATCGTCACGTCTCCTTGATAGGCCTGGTCAAAATTTTCAGGCCGGTAGCCATAAAAATCTGAGGGTCGGTCGCTGATTATAGTTTCAGGAAGCACAATCCCCTCATCAATCGCTAATCCATAAATAAAAGGTTTGAGGGTTGATCCCGGCGAGCGGATAGCGCGAGTCATATCGACCCAACCTGAGCGCTCTTGATCTAAATAATCCGGCGATCCAATTTCTGCCAACACATGCCCCGTCTTGGTATCAACTAAAATGAGAGCAAGTGAAGTCTTTTTATCCAATTTTTTCACGGCTTCCCGCGCAACCTGTTCTAAGGAGCGTTGGATAGTGTATTTAAGGGTGGCCTTGGTGCGCTTAGCTTTTGGGTTTTCTCGTATAAGTCGTTCAGCAAGATGCGCAGCAAAGTGAGGCATTGGCAGGCGCAGCTTCGGAACTGAATAGTGCTCGGCACGCTCGACCTCCCCTTTTGCGATTACCCCCAACGAAGCCATCCTTTTCAGGACTGTATCACGAGCCTTCTTAGCGCGGGTATGTTGGCGATCCGGTCTTCGCCTTTCAGGAGCTTGAGGCAGGGCTACCAAGAGCGCAGACTGTTCGAGGGTTAAATCTCTAGGCTCTTTGCCAAAATAAACAAAACTAGCTGCTCGAATTCCTTCAATGTTCCCCCCATACGGAGCCAGGGTAAGATATGCCTCCAAAATTTCAATCTTACCCAATCGCCTTTCCAATTGAAGGGCGCGAACGATCTGCAAGATTTTGAATTGTATGGAACGTCTTTTTCGAGGTTCCAGTAACCGTGCCAGTTGCATGGTAATTGTTGAACCGCCTGAAACGATCCGGCCACTGGTAATAAATTGCCCAAACGCTCGTGTTAGAGCCATCGGATCAACCCCCTTGTGATCCCAAAACCGTTTATCCTCGTAAGCCAACAACAATTTCAAATATTCAGAATCTACCTGCCCCAATTTGACCGCCAATCGCCACCTTCCCTGTTTGGTGGCAAATGCGCGTAGTAATTTACCATCTACATCGACCACTTCAGCAGAAACATCTTTCTGCGCTGGTAATACTGGAGGGCTGTAATGATCAAAAACAAGGAATGATAGGAGCATTAGCGGTACAACAAAGAGGCTGCTCAGCCCCGCCCATTTGGTAGTTACCCAAAACATTTTCCTCATGATGCCATCACCCAAAACTTGCCCAATTAATTTGGCTGCTTGACCTGCATCCAACCCGTAGCCGTTCGTGCCGATAGGTGTGGGCGATACATATCTTCAACTTGAGCTGCAGGGTGATGATATGTTCCAGGAGAAACTGCACGAACAATATATGCAGCTGTAAACGTATCAGAACCACCTCGTGAGCGCTTGAATGAAGCAATAAATTTATCGTTCCGGAACTCAGTGTGGGTGGCAGAGTTTTCGGGTAGCCAGCTAAAATTATTTAATTTTGAACTCTCCACGAGGCGTGGGTTGTCGATTTCAAACCCCGCTGGAAGTAAGTCAGTGACAATAAATTGTGCGGCAATATCGGTGAGTTGTTTAACTTTGATAACGACAACAAATCGCTCATTTTGATTTACCTGAGCGATACTTACCTCCTCCCCATTCATTCGATAATAAGATTTTTCAATGACAAAACCAGAGCCACCAGCTGGAAGCGGTGTTTTTGGCACAGCAATAGTTGTGACGATTGCTTGAAGCGCTTCGGCCCCCCGATTCGTGAGTTTTACCGGAGAGTGAACCAAATCACCCCCTGCTAATCTTTGGGAGAAAGAACCAGCATGGGTATCGCCATTCACTTGCAGTAAAATATTATCGTTTGCTGCCTTTTCAGCTCGCGCCGCAAGCAACATCCAAGCCTGTTCCTGTGTACTTGTGTAATTTTTCCCAAGCCGCAAATTTTTCACAAGTTTAGACATCGATGTCACCAGCGCTGCTTGACTACGACTCTCATAGGCCAGTGCCAACATGGCAGAAGCATCTCGTAAATTTGACCCATAATTATAGGAAGCATTGATCAACGGTTTTTCTGATGCCAGCTCAAATGCCGATGAAAATGTGGAATCTGCCCTTGCTTTATCACCGTAAAGCGCCAAGCCAGCAGCCAAATGGGTTTGCGCTATTGGCGATTTAAACTCTTTCAAACGGCTATCAGCATAGTAGCGTAAATCACCAGCAGATACGCGCCGATTTCTTGCTAAGACATAAAGTGCATAGGCAATCGCTTCATCATTCTCGCTCAAATTATTTTTGTAAGCCAAAGTGTTTTCCAAACCCCGTAAAGCCCGTTCATAAGGTTTTGTTGGAACCTCAAATCCTTTTTCTAGGGCACGGGTAAGAAAATCTGTAACATAGGCAGCGAGCCATAAATCATCAGAACTTGTACCCCAAAGACTAAACCCTCCTGTGTCCGACTGATAGGCAAGCACCCGATGAATAGCCTTTTGAATTTTGACCCGCAGCGATGCAGCATCAAGGCCAGGTATTCCACCTGAAAAATCGCTCGCATAAAGCAAGGGAAGCGCCCGGCTGGTTGTTTGTTCTGCGCAACCATAGGGGTATTGATCTAATTGCAGTAGTAAGGATGCAACATCAAATGTAGCGGGTCGCGCCACGCTGATGTTTATCTTCGCGCCATCAAGGGTGTTCCCTTCAATCAAGCTATCATTGACCAGCAGACTGCCGCCGTTTGGCAACAAGGATACTTTGTATTTGCTGGTGATAGGCGATTGTGATGGGCGAATATTAAGCGAAATTTCATGCTCCACCGACAAACCACCTTCTTGGTAAAGGCGTATTCTTGCAAACCCCCTACCCATTGATTTTGCGATGATGGGTACAACAAGGTTTAGTTTTTTTCCTTTAATCAACTCGACAGTTTCCGCAACCTGCGTACTTATTAATTGCAAATTATCACTGCTTTCTAACGCAACCTTATACTGCCCATTAGCTGCATCCGTTGGGTTGATCTCCACCAATAATCGCGAGGTGTCGCCGGGCGCCATAAATTTTGGTAAATTTGCAACAAGCACAATTGGATCACGCACAAGTACATCAACTTCAGCTGATCCAACGCCTTTAGAACTCCAAGCCGTCGCCATGATGCGAACAGTCCCATTAAATTGCGGGATGGAAAAATGCACGCTCGCTTTGCCATTTTCATCGACACGAATTGGCCCAGAAAAGAATGCCACAAGCTGTTCTGTTGGTGCGCTGCCATTTGTGCTCATTCCACTATCGACGCTATCCCCACCGCTCCGCACGCGCCCCTTAGCGCCGAGGGAGCCATTAATAAGCCTACCGTAGATATCACGCATGGAAACAGCGAGCTCACGCTGCCCAAAATAATGCGAAAGAGGATCAGGCGATTGATAATTTGTAAGATTCAATATCCCCACATCAACAGCAGAAATACTAACATAGGCGCGCTCACCTGGTTCAAGGTTGTCAATCGAGATCGGTATTTCTAGAGCTTGATTTGGTTTGGTTTTTTCCGCTGTCGCAATCGTCACTTTCAAGTTCCGATTGTCGGGGTCAACCGATAGCCATTTCACCCCAATGGCACGCTTAGGCATTCGCGATTTTTTCGCATCCCCAGCTCGATAAAGAGTAGCGAGTACATAGGCACCCGCTCCCCAATTCTCCTCGACGGGAATATCAATGACAGCTCCTTCACCGCTTAGGGAAACCGTTTTAGTGCTGACGATTTTATCTGTAGCAATGGCTATGAACAACTCCCCTTCAAAACGGGGAGAGACATTGAGGTGGGCAACATCACCAATTTTGTAATTCGATTTGTCCAGAGCAATCTCTAACCCGTCGGGAGTGTCTGTAGACTTTACCGCAACAGACCAACCCGCTTCAAATTCAATACTGGTCGTTGGCCCATTCACAGCCTTGGTTTCCAATTCCAATCTGTATCGACCCCATTTTACTGGCGCTTCTATTAATTCACTATCCTTCGCTGAGAGTGAAAATTTCCCATTGGCAACTTTTGTTTCGTGGTCAATTGCTTCGTACCGCCAATAGTTACCTGTCCGATACCATTGATAATTTCGCTGTAATTTCACCAGTTTCCATGAAACCGCAGGAAGGTCTGTTACTGCCCCCAATGGATCAACGGCAATGACCTTAAACTTCGCCAGAGAGTTTTCACCGATTTGTCCATTGTCGAATTGCGGCCTCACACCGATCATGACTTGAGTTGGTTTCACATCAACTTCCGTGCTGCGCTCAATAGCTCTACCACTGTCCTCCAACATGCGTACCACCATTTTGGCAACCTGTGGTCGCGAGCTGGCAACCGTTTTTTCTAAGCGGACGGTGAAAGTGCTTTTTCCTGCTGCATCCAGATTTTGGATAAACCCGAGGGGGAACCGTTGGCTCGTATTCGCTTCATCGGCCAAGCCAAACAAATAACCGTTATGCCCTTCACGCTGCCTTTTCGTGTTGACGATAACTTCTCCCTCAAGAGCTAAATTTACAGCGGGAGCACCATAAAGATATTTACCCTCTACGGTTACGTTAGCGTCCTCAAACATGGTGATCGTTTGTTGATTTGAGACAAGAGTAAAATCTGTTTTTTCGGGGGTGAAATCCTCCACTAAAAACTTCACCTCTTCCACTGCATCCGCTTTAGGATCGGTATAGACAAGAACTTTCCAAGTTCCCCGTTGAACATTTTCACTCAACGGTAGATCAACCGAAAAACCTCCCAGATCAGTCTCAGAACGAACAATTCTTTGATGTTCTTCACCATCAGGACGATGGAAAACAAATGTTAGGGGAAGCCCTTCCAAGGCGATTGCCTTTTGGTCGCGCATCAACGCAGCAATGTGCACCGTCTCCCCAACCCGATAAATCCCCCGCTCACTCCATGCGTAAACATCGATGCCAGCGGGTGCTTTTCTTCCCTCCACCCCCCGATCAGAAAGGTCAAACCCAGGCTTTGCGATATCCAAGAATACAAAATCCTCAGCACCCTTTTTCGCCGAAATCAGGGCAGCCGAAAGTCCGCCTTTTCCTCGGAGTAAACCAGCATCAAATTCGGCCATCCCATTAGCATTGGTCGTGGCGGTTGCCAAAATCTCATTGTTTCGCGCCAACAAAGTTATCTCTACAGCAGCCATAGTTTTAGCGCTGCTCAAGGAGCGTGTGAATACCTGTAATTTGGAATCGCCGCCGAATGTGGTCAGGCCGATATCCGATACAACAAACCACTGGGTGACCCCATCGTTTGTGCTTCCATGAACATTTGCGCTTAAGACGTAGACACCAGGCTTCCGCTTGACCAAAACCTTATCAACCGGAAACGAGGTTGTAACTTCGCGGTTCAATTTCGGCTTGATATCAAGTGTACCCCGCCAAATCGGCGCTCCAAAATTCTCTCGAACTGCATTCAACTCATAGGAACCCAATTGCGATAAGAACTTCTCCCCTTGCAGTAATTGCGCAAGCGCCCGTTCACCAACACGGAAGAGTTGCAACTCTGCCTTTTTTGTATTGACTGAAACAATTGGAATCCCATGACGGCCAGCTTGCGGTAACACGAAACCATTTCCTGTAAATCGAAGGGTTGCAGAACGATCGCGAATATAAAGGTTTAAATTCACATCTGCCGGTAAAGATTCAAATGCCAAGGAAGGTAGGCCAGAACGAAGTTGCACACGGTATTTTTGACTATGGTTTAAGCCATCAATGCAAAGCTGTTTTCCCTTCACTTCAATCGCTTGCGGCGCCTTTTGATTGATCCGTATAAAGCGCTCATAATCACTGAATTTTTCATCCAAGTTTTCAGAAAAATACAGGCATATTCTTGGGTCGCGGCTTTCAGATTGAAGCTTGTGTTTGGTTATTCTGAAACCATGGGTCAATTGCAATTTGGTAAACGCATGGCGAACCGAAACCAATTCCCACAATTTCAAACTCCGCTCATAAGCTTTCAGGGCTGCGCGATATTGTCGGCGCATCTTCAATGCCCGCGCAAGAGAACTCAATGAACGCGCCCTCACCTTGCGCGTTCGAGAAAATTTATACCCGTTCAATGTTGCCGAAACGGCGGTGTTTTTATAATAGCGCTTCTGCGCAGAACCCGTTGGCTCATATTTTGAAGCCGCAAAAGCTAAAGACAACCAAATCTTAGAATCTGTTGGGGTAATCGCGAGGGCAGCTAAATATTTTTCTGCTGCAAATTTAAGATTACCTGTGTTTAGATTTTCTTGGGCGATCATCAGCAACGACCCGATACCTAGTGGCGTATATAATTTTTGGCTTGCTACAATATCTTTGCGGAATTTTTCAGCGATTTGATTGTCTCTCTCGCTGATGAATTCGAGATTCGGAGCAACACCCAAATCAGGTTCCGCAAGCACATCCACAACCTTCCCTGCAATTGCACCAGGCGAAGAATTTAGCTTACGAAAGTCTCTTTTTAAGAAACAAAATTTTGCTGAAGTATTATAGGTGAATGCCTTACAGGCCTTATTTTTTAAACAAGTAGATTTGCATTCCTGAAGTGTTAAGTTTTTCTCAGTAAAAAAATCGAACCCATAATAATCACTATCTTTCGACAACAGGATTTGTTGTTTGCTCTCAGCAGCTCCAACGGTGCTGATCGCTGAAACAGACAAGAAAATAACAAAGACAAGACAAAGGGTGGCAAGCAAAAAATTGCGCATAATATTTCTCCAACCCCATGTCTATGTTGGGGAGAGAAATTTGGCCTAATTAGGGCAGTATCCATAAACGACCCTAATATCATTCATTTATTTATTAAGAGGCTGCCAAGCCGCAGTTGCTGGAATTTTATAAGACCAAGGCAAGCCTGCATTGCGCCAGCCATTTTTACTGCGAATGCCGGTTTTTTTATCCTTACTGCCTTCAAACCCTTCCACCAGGTTCCAAACATTTTTGTATCCAGCTTGATAAAGCAAACGAGCCGCAACAGCAGAACGAACACCAGAACGGCAGGAAACAAACACCGTGTCCTCCTTTGTGTGCCCCAAACGCTTCATCATCATATCCACCTCAACAACAAAGTTCTTGTTATCCTTCCAGCCGTAACTTCCCTTCTTTTGTTTAAATTGATTAGACACGGTACGTAGAGGAACATTTGCATCCATCCCACTTGAGTGGCCAATAAAATTAATTTCAATGGGATCGCGAACATCGATCAACACAATGCTTGGATCGCTCGACAATGCGTGATGCGCTTCTTTTGCTGAGAGATATTTATTGTACGGTGTCACTCGCTTTTTTGCGATCGCCGAAACTTCGAGCTTAGTTTGGATTTGTCCAGCATTGGCCGAACTAGCGGCCAAAGGAAACAATAACAAAGCAGCTGCGGTAACAATTTTTAAAAATGATTTCATGATGGTTCCAATTCTAAATTCAACTTCGATTACTCAAATGAGAAACCCACCCCAATGCTAACCAACCCCACCCAAGTTTCCACCCCCATCACCAAGGTGTGATAATTAGCCGCAACTGTGGGAGGAAAAATGAGGTAATGGTGGGCCCGGAGGGACTCGAACCCCCGACCAGACCGTTATGAGCGGTCGGCTCTAACCAACTGAGCTACAGGCCCCACCGGACGCAAAACAGATTGCGTACCCAAGGTGAGCTAACGCAATTTACAACTTTCAACAAGCCCAGAAATATTTTCTTAAAGCTTCAAACAACTTGCTAGATCTGCCTCATTTACCCCATGCTCCTATCTTAGGCACGAACTTGAAAAATCAATCTTTATTCACCAAGCGTCTGGACTCCCAAATGATCTCAAGAATTTCAGCTATCACCGCATCCGCCTTCATCATGCACACGGCCTTAGCGCTCCAGCCAGCCCTTGCCGATGATAAAAAGCCTGCAACCATCTCTGTTACCGCCACTGGCCAAGCCACTGTAGCCCCCGATATGGCAATCCTGAATTTTGCGGTTGTGCGTCAGGGCAAGACCGCTCGAGAAGCTTTAAATGCCAACACGATAGCAATGGGCGAAGTGTTGGCCGCTTTGAAACAAGAGGGGATTGCAGATCGCGATTTGCAAACTTCTAATTTCAACATCCAACCCCGGTATCATTATACAAAACGAAATTCCTCAGGCGAACAGAAACCTCCACAAATCATCGGTTACCAGGTCACAAACGGATTAATTGTCAGAATTCGCAAGCTAGAAATCTTAGGCAATATTTTAGACACGGTTGTAACACTCGGCGTCAACAGTGGTGGGGGAGTGTCTTTCACTTCAGATAATCCAGATAAGACCATCGAAGTAGCCCGCAAGAATGCAATGATTAACGCCATTGCCAAGGCAAAAACGCTGACTGGGGCCGCCGGGATAAAACTAGGCCGCATCCTTGAAATATCAGAGCAAAATCATGGCCGACCAAGACCACAAGCAATGGGGCGCATGGTAAAATCCATGGCAGCAGATGAAGCCATGGCTGTGCCAGTTGCTAGTGGTGAAAACTCATACTCGATCACGGTCAATGTTCGTTGGGAGCTTGCCCAATAAACAACTTCAGCCCGATATCAAAAGATACCGGACTGAAATACTGCTCATGCTGTTGAGCCTAGTAGTGACGCGAACGCACAAATTTTACGTTGCAACGGCGTGACCGATCAAAGCCGATCACCACACGTGAGCCCCAGCGACGGCCAGCGACAATAACGCCTCTACGGTTTACCCGTACGATATGCGCGCGGCGCAATCCTTTACGGCGTGCCTTACGGACAGCTTTTCTTGGGTTACAACGGTTGCTGCGATAATCTGGACGACCCCATCCGTTCCGACGGTCATAACGGTGACCGTAACGGTGGCGACGATGGCCATAACGACGGTGAGTTGATCTGTGGCCAGAACCAATTTCGATTCCAATTCCTGAGCCGGAAAAATAAACACCGCCACGGACTTCAGCCTGGGCTGCACCGCCGGTAGTTGCAATTGCACCCAAGCCAATTGTAACGGCTATTAGGGCGGATTTGATTTTCTTCGTGAACATGACATTCTCCTTTTGATATGATCAGAGCTCCATGAATAGGGATCAAGGGGTGGGCTGCTGATATATCCGTTTATAGAGATATGAGTCTGAACCAATTTGGAACAGGCTATTCATTTTCAGTTCATGTAAATTTGATGCAAACAACGGGTGTCAGGCTACGCTCTAATATCCCATACCGCGCAATACTTTTGTCGGCACTTGATCAAAAACTTCATCAGGTACGAAAAAGTCTCCAGCAAGTTTCCCGTTTGGATCATGGGCGTATTGATCGAAATCTGTAACCCCTATTTCACGCAAGAGCACTTCGTCGATATAAAAATTGCCGCTGTTGGTTTTCGCATCTCGCACAAGAATTGCGTGGGCAGCATCCGCCATTATTTCTGGCTTTCGGCTCATTTTTGCCACGGCGTCACCGCCAAGCAAATTTCGCACCGCGGCGGTGTCGATCGCAGTTAATGGCCACAATGAATTAACGGCAATACCCTTCTTAGAAAATTCAGCCGCCATTCCTAAGGTACACATCGACATCCCATATTTTGCCATTGTGTAGGCAACGTGGGGGCCAAACCATTTTGATGACATATCCAGTGGTGGTGAGAGATTTAATATGTGAGGGTT
>JAZGFF010000037.1:0-5575 GCA_036479095.1 Rhizobiaceae bacterium
AGAGAGCGGGCGACAACATCAGCCCACATCTCAATATCGTGTTTTGTGTAGCCTACAACGGTCGGTTTCCCCGTTGTTCCTGATGATGCATGAATTCGTGCTAATTTTTCTTGGGGGACGGCAAACATACCAAAAGGGTAATTGGCTCTTAAATCTTGTTTTGTGGTGAACGGAAACTTGGCCAGATCGCTCAAAGTCTTCAGATCATCGGGATGCACACCTACCGCATCAAAGCTTGCCTTATAATGGGGCACGTTGTCGTAAGCATGGGCGAGCGACCAACGCATGCGGCGTAATTGCAATGCGCTGATTTCATCTCTAGAGGCAATCTCGATGGGATCAAGCGAGGAACGGTCAGGGGTTAAATCCAACATGATGTGTTACAAGGATTTCCTTTTATTCAATTGCGTGTAACGCTTACATGCAACCTATCAGTGGTCAACCTATTAGAAGCATAGGAATTAGTATGAGTATGACAGATGTGAACAGTTTTGCAGCTGGCCAATGGATTAGCCCAGATGACACGGCACGGGACATTTTTAGCGCTGTGAGTGGGAAAAAGATTGCCCAGGCTGGAACCGCTAAACTCGATTATCAAGCCATGCTCGAATATGCACGAAACGAGGGCGGGAACGGGCTGCGCGCAATGACGTTCCATGACCGTGCTCGCGGCCTTAAAACGATGGCTAGCTATCTCAATGAACATAAAGAAAAGCTCTATCAACTGTCGTTTTTGGCCGGGTGTACCCGATCGGATTCGTGGGTCGATATTGATGGCGGAATTGGAACTCTTTTTGCTTTTGCCGCAAAGGGGCGGCGTGAATTACCTGATGGCTATACGTATCTTGATGGCGATGTTGAACAACTCTCTCGCAATGGAACATTTGTTGGGCAACATATTTGCACCCCCAAACATGGGGTGGGTGTACATATCAACGCATTCAACTTTCCTGTTTGGGGGATGCTTGAAAAGCTTGCACCTACTCTTTTAGCTGGCGTACCGGCTATCATTAAACCCGCAACATCTACTTGTTACATCACTGAAGCCTGCTTTAGATTAATGTTGGAAAGTGAAGCATTTCCAGATGGCTCGTTTCAACTAATAGCGGGGGGAACTGGAGATTTACTCGACAGGCTGACACCGCAAGATGTGGTTAGTTTTACGGGATCAGCTTCAACCGCTCTTGGGCTACGCTCTAACCCGCACCTGTTAAAAAACTCCATTCCATTCATCGCCGAGCAAGACAGTTTGAACGCTTGCGTATTAGGCCCAGATGCAATCGTTGGCACCCCAGAGTTCGATTTGTTTATCAAAGAAGTGGTCAAGGAAATGACCACCAAAGCCGGGCAAAAATGCACCGCTATTCGGCGGATCATGGCACCTCAGGAAATGGTAAAACCTGCAATCGAGGCAATTGATGCCAAACTTGCAAAAATTCAAATTGGCCACCCAGCCTTAGAAGATACCGATATGGGGCCACTGGTTTCAGAATCTCAGCGTCATGATGTGATGACAAATGTTTGCCTGATCGAGGATGATGCGAAAGCGATTGTCTCCCAAAATGGATTAGTGGTGCATGGTGCTGACAGTGTCGCGGGCGCTTTTCTTGCCCCGATGTTATACCATTGCGAAGATCCAGACGCAGCGACCCATGTGCATGAATTGGAAGCTTTCGGCCCCTTCGCTACGATAATGCCTTACCGCAATTTGGAGCACGCATGCGCGCTGCTCAACCGTGGTGGCGGAAGTTTGGTCGCTTCAGTGATCACCCACGATCCAAATGTTGCCCAAACTATCGCTCAAGGAACTGCTGCTTGGCATGGCCGTGTTTATGTGAATAATCGCGTTTCTATGGAAGAAAGTACGGGGCACGGCTCTCCCCTTCCCCATATGGTTCATGGTGGGCCCGGGCGCGCTGGAGGCGGCGAAGAATTAGGCGGAATTCGAAGCGTTATGCATTATATGCAACGCACCGCCATTCAAGGTTCTCCCGATATGATAAGCGCTATTGGAGAAACCTGGATACCTGGTGCGAGCATCACCATTGAAGATATCCATCCTTTCACAAAGAAGTTTGATGCGCTTCGGCTTGGGGAGACTTTAAAAACCCAATCACGGGCGATTAGCTTAGAAGAAATTGAGACTTTCGCTCACTTTACGGGCGATACGTTTTACGCCCACATGGATGAGGAAGCGGCAAAAGCCAACCCGTTTTTCCCTGGTCGGGTGGCCCATGGCTACCTACTTCTTTCATTTGCCGCAGGCCTGTTTGTTCAATCTGATCCCGGCCCGGTGTTAGCCAATACCGGACTTACTGATTTGGTCTTTCAAAAACCTGTCTCCCCAGGAGATAGCATCAAGGTAACATTAACGGTGAAACGAAAAACCAAACGTACTGAAGAATATGGCGAAGTGCGCTGGCATGTTGCTCTGTTTAATCAAAATGATGAGCCGGTTGCTACCTATACGCTCCACACGATGAACCAATATTAGATCGAGGGAGAATGGGACAGATCGAAGAATTGCTAAAACAAATCAACAGGCGTGATAAGTTACGGGTCTGGTCTTTAATCATTACCTTCTTTGGGGATTCAGTTATGCACCGTGGCGGAGTGGTTTCTGCGCGCACCATTGGTACACTAATGGCACAACTGGGTGTTGAATCTGGAGCCGTGAGGACGGCGCTTTCCAGACTTGCGAGTGATGGATGGATTGTGAGAGAACGGCAAGGAAGGAATGCTTTTTACAGACTATCGCCGACCGGAGATGACCCATTCCAAAAAGCAGCTTCTCGAATTTATGCGACTACGGAGACCGTAGATTCTAAAGAAGCCAATTGGATGGTTGTGATCACAGATCCAAATGATACCGATGGTATGCTTTGGGCAGAGCAGCTTGATGGCTTTTTCGTTAGCCCTCATATTGTCCTGTTCCGCAACCCCACTAACAAAATCTTACAAGCCACAAAGTTAGAAGATTGCTTCGTAATTGAGGGAAAATTTTCCAATTTACCAAATTGGGTGAGCCGCTTAGCGCAACCCAATAAATCAAAACTTGCGTACCAAGAGCTGGTGAATAATTTCCATAATGTTGTTCCAAAAACCCCCCTTGAAGCTCTGGCGCTTCGTACTCTACTCATCCATCAATGGCGCAGGGAACTGCTACGCTCCCCCGAATTGCCGAAGGAATTATACGAAAGTGATTGGATAGGGTTTTCATGCCGCAAGGTTGTGGCAGAAGTTTACAAAAGAATACTGCCCCTCTCCGAGCAATGGTTAGATGAGCATATCGGCACAACAAACGGGACTGTTGATGATCGATTTGCGTGATCAAAATGTGTTACAAAACTTGCAAAAATATAATTACCTTGTAACATAACAAATATTATAAAGGAACGGTTCTATGTATTCACAAGGCTTAATTGGTTTGAATATTGAGACAGAAGAAACGGATGAGTTTCTCGCCGCTTTTCAAGCGCGCATTGATCGCGAAGAAAAAATCGAGCCAAATGATCCTATGCCGGCTGCTTACCGGCGCACACTTATTCGTCAAATCGGCCAACACGCCCATTCAGAAATTGTTGGAATGTTACCCGAAGGAAATTGGATAACACGAGCACCAACTTTGCGCCGAAAAGCGGCGTTGCTGGCCAAGGTTCAAGATGAGGGCGGCCATGGTCTTTATCTATATGCTGCTGCCGAAACCCTTGGGGTGTCACGGGAGCAAATGAGCGAAGAGTTGATTTCTGGCAAGGCCAAATACTCTTCAATTTTCAACTATCCAACCCTGACTTGGGCAGATATGGGGATCATTGGATGGTTGGTTGATGGTGCCGCTATCATGAACCAGGTGCCGCTCTGTCGTTGTTCTTTTGGCCCTTATGCGCGCGCAATGGTGCGTGTTTGTAAGGAAGAAAGTTTTCACCAACGGCAAGGTTATGAGCTAACCAAGACCTTGTCTGAGGGATCTGATGAGCAAAAAGAAATGGCTCAGGATGCCCTCAATCGGTGGTGGTGGCCTTCGTTGATGATGTTCGGCCCCCATGTTTTGGATAGTGCCCATGGCGAGCAATCTATGAAATGGAAGATCAAACGATTTTCCAATGATGCCCTTCGACAAAAATTTGTTGATGCGACGGTTCCACAAGCCGAATTCATTGGCCTCAGCATTCCTGATCCTGACTTGAAGTGGAACAAAGGAAAAAATGATGGCGAAGGAGGGTATGATTTCGGCGCCCTTGATTGGGATGAATTTTGGCGAGTGGTGAAAGGCGGTGGGCCAATGAATGTTGATCGCATCAACGCCCGTACAAAAGCATGGGAGGATGGCAAATGGGTGCGAGACGCCGCCCTCGCTTTCGCTGAAAAACAGCGTGCAAGGAAACAAACAGCACAGGAGGCAGCAGAATAATGACTGAATCTTTCATGCCCTTATGGGAAGTGTTTATCCGCGCGCGTAATGGCCTTGACCATAAGCATGTGGGATCACTGCACGCCGCTGACGCAGAAATGGCAATGCAAGCTGCCCGTGATGTTTACACGCGCCGCGAAGAGGGAAACTCTATTTGGGTTGTGCAATCCAAAGATATTGTCGCATCCGACCCAGATAAAGCTGCAGAAAATTTTGACCCAGCTGCTGACAAAGTCTATCGCCATCCGAGCTTTTACGACATTCCCGATGAAGTTGGGCATATGTGATGGGTGCCAATAACGCTCTTGTTCGCTCTCTTATAGCCCTTGGCGATGATCATTTAATTCTTGGGCACCGTCTTTCACAATGGTGCGGCCATGCACCGATGTTGGAAGAAGATTTATCCTTATCAAATATGGCTCTAGATCTTATTGGCCAAGCAACGAATATCTACAGCCATGCGGGGCAACTTGAAGGAAAAGGGCGTGATGAAGACGCCCTTGCCTATCTGCGTAAAGAGCAACAATATTATAACCTTCTGATGGTGGAACGCCCAAATTTTGATTTTGCGCACACCATGTTAAGGCAATTTTATTTTGCAGTTTTCATGGAACTGTACTGGGCAGAAATCCAAAATTTGGGTGAGGAAACCCTTCGCGGTATTGCTGGAAAAGCTGTCAAAGAGATGTCCTATCATGTGCGCCATGCTGGGGAATGGATTATTCGCCTTGGGGATGGCACGGAAGAAAGCGCCGCTCGAATGAAGAAGGCGGTTACCGCACTGCATCTTTATACCGATGAGTTGTTCACCGTAAACGGCACCCTGCAGCTTTGCATAGATGGCAACACACTTCCTGATCCTAGCAAACTGCGCGAACCATGGAATGCAATTGTAGAGCAAGTCTTCAAACAGGCATTTTTACAAATTCCAGAAATTCCATTCCCCCAGGAAGGTGGACGCGAAGGTCGCCACACCGAAGATTTTGGCCATTTGCTATGTGAACTCCAATACATGCAACGCGCCTATCCTAATCAAAAATGGTGACTATGATGCCCGTAGTTCAGCTACCAATCGAGCTAGATGAAAAAAGAGCCTGGGAAGCGGCTCGCGTTGTGCCCGACCCAGAGGTTCCCTGCGTGACAGTTGAAGATTTAGGTATTTTG
>JAZGFF010000038.1:0-4798 GCA_036479095.1 Rhizobiaceae bacterium
ATGGGATGCCGCCAACTTCAAACATATCTTTAGCGACATATTTCCCACCTGGTTTAAGATCGGCAATATACGGCGTGCGTTTAAATATCTCAGCGACATCGAATAGATCAAACTTGATGCCGATCTCATTTGCAATAGCAGGTAGATGCAATGCTGCATTTGTTGAACCACCGGAAGCTGCAACAACTGTCGCCGCATTTTCTAGGGCTTTTAAGGTTACAATATCACGAGGACGAATATTCTTGGCGAGGAGCTCCATCACCTTTTCACCGGCGGTCATACAAAAGCGATCACGGATTTCGTATGGAGCAGGTGCGCCTGCTGAATAGGGTAATGCTAAACCAATGGCTTCGGAAACCGTTGCCATCGTATTAGCAGTAAACTGAGCTCCACAAGCACCAGCTGAAGGACATGCAACCTGTTCAAGCTCGTGCAAATCTTCGTCGGTGATATCACCTACCGAATGCTGCCCAACAGCTTCAAATACATCTTGAACGGTGACGGGGCGCCCTCTGAAAGTACCAGGTAAAATAGAACCGCCATAAATAAACACCGAAGGAACATTCAAACGCACCATCGACATCATCATGCCGGGTAAGGATTTGTCGCATCCAGCAAGACCAACCAGAGCATCATAGCAGTGGCCACGCATAGTCAACTCAACTGAATCAGCAATCACGTCCCGCGATACCAACGAGGCCTTCATACCTTGGTGCCCCATGGCGATCCCGTCAGTCACCGTAATTGTTGTAAATTCACGAGGAGTACCTTGGGCAGACGATACACCTTTTTTTACTGCCTGCGCTTGGCGCATCAATGAAATATTACAAGGCGCAGCTTCATTCCAACAGGTCGCCACACCGACAAGCGGTTGATAGATTTGTTCTTCGGTGAGACCCATTGCATAGAGATAAGAGCGGTGTGGTGCACGGGTCGGCCCTTTGGTCACATGACGGCTGGGGAGCTTGCTCTTATCAAATACATGCTTGTTCATTCGTGCTTTTCCTTTGTTCTATGCAACCAGTTTTTTCGCGCACAGAACCCTGTGCCTCAAAATTGGGCGTCATTTGTGTTTGAATAACGGCAATTGTGCCCCAAAGTCTCTATAGACGAGAAGTTACTAAATTGGTGTTGCAGATAAGGCACAGCCCCGCCCTGAATTCGCCAAAACCAAGGCTTTGGACGGTAAAAAATACCGGTAGGCTGATTATGCATCCCACTTAAAATCTGAGGTTTAGGTTTGGTTGACGACCCAACGAACAATGCTTCTTGCTAACTCATCAAATGAAGCGTCAAAGGCAGCAACATAGGCATCAGCAGTACTGCCAACGGCATTCGTTTTCGCCGTAAATATACGGGTTTCTTGAACTAAACCTGTTTTATCGGTCAATAATTTAATTGACATTTCGATCACCGCCACACCATCCAGTATTTCAAAACGACGTATAGAACTCACCAATTGGAAATCGATGACCAATCCGTCACCCGGCTTAGCTGTTGCACCCGTTGCGCCAGTGTTTTCAAATGCTTCCACAAGCTTGGCTTGCACCATACGCGGCACTGTATCAGACCATTGCGCACCCGCTTGATAGGTGATCACTGAGGGAGAGGGTTTTACAATAATTCGATCACTATCGATCGCTTTTAAAGCTGTTGGTAATTTTACCAAAATTTGTGATCGTGTCCCGCCCTGTAGTCCCGAAAAATCTTGCGGTGCAGAGATATCATAGGTTTCTCGTGCTGCTTCGGGCTTTTTAATCAGCGCACAGGAGGTCATTGCAAGGGAAATGAGCCCCCAAGCCAAAATCGATTTTAACACTTTCAGTATATTGAAATTCCAACGCATATATACTTAAAACCCTTCAGTCCCGCAGCTTTTATCGCCGCGGCCTAACTTTGCCCGATTCACGTACCCGCGAGCCACCTGCGCCAGATATCAACGATGCCGGGTTGCGCTCAATTGACCTGATAACACGATCAATCCTGTTAATCGAGCTACGTGCATCCTGAATTAATCCCTGTGTGTCCCCTAAGCCACGCTTTGTAAAGGATGTGATCCCGCTGGTTACCTCACTGATGCGTTGGTCGAGATTGCGTGCTGTCTGTCTAAAGGTCGCAAGAGTTCTTCGAGCATCAGCAACAAGGCCATTGCTAGCGTTACTACCCAGCAAATTGTCAATCGTTGCAATCACACGATCAATCTTACGAGAAGATTCATTTAAACGCGCAGCTAGTGAAGAAGCGTCAGTAATCATCTGATTAATATCATCCCCGCGCTTCCCAAACTTAGAGGTGACCTTTTTAACATCATCAACAATACCTTGAGCGCCTTTGGCTGCATTAGAAATATTGTCCATTGCCGTGTTTACCCGGTTCGCATCAATGGCTGCGAGTATAGTTGAAACACTTTTACTTGCTGCGCTGATATCGGTGATAAGCGTGCGCACAGCATTTTGGTCAACTCCTTCAATGAAGCTACGAGCACTGCTGGCGGTAGCTGAAATATCATCTAAAGTTTTGCCAATCTTTGTTTCATCCAACGCACCCAGCACCCTTTCTGCATGGGTGGCAGATTTATCAATGTTGGCGAGTAATGAGGTGAGTTTTGCCGGGTCAACCGTATCCACCACCTTATCAACTTTATCCATCGTTAGTGACAGTTTGGCTGAAAAATTATTGAGTTGCTCCGCTGTCTCGGTAACACTTTTAACAAGTGTAGCTATTTGTTGCTTTTGATCCGCTAGGGATTTGGAAAAAGTTTCAACATTATTGACCGTGCTCGTTATCTTCTTGGGGTCAACAGCAGCTAAGATTCCCTCGACCTTATTCAAAGAACCATCCAACTGGCCAGATAGGCGCTCCAAAGTAATGGCAACATTTCCAGCGCTTTCCATAAATTTACTAACACCGTCACTATTCGCTGCAAGAGCTTTTGAGAAAATTTCGGCGTTGGCTAGGGTTCGCGTTATCGATGGTTCATTGTTTCGTACAAATGTTTCAAGCGTATCCATAACGCCTTCTGTTCTAAGGGCGATACCATTGATACGGGTCAAAAGATCAGATAACGCCGCTGGATCGCCGGTAATTTGCGGAACGATGGAAGCATCGCTATTGGCGTTACCCAAAAGAGCAGGCGCAGCGGGGCTTCCCCCTTCAAGTTGGATAAAGGCACCGCCGGAAAGTCCTCGAAGCCCAACGGTTGCTTTGGTGTCGCTACGAATGGGGGTGACAGAATTGACTTCCGTATGAACAACAACAAATCGCGGATTATCTATATCTAAGGAGAGGCTTTTGACGCGCCCAACATTGATTCCGTTAAATTGAACGAGGCTTCCCGGCCCAAGACCAGAAACAGAACCCTCGATACGAATATCAACGGGCACCAGATTCTCATTATTACCATAACGGCCAAACCAATAGACAAGCACAAATGCCGCCGCGAGTGCCGCAAGCGTAAAAAATCCAACAGCAATGTAATTCGCACGCGTTTCCATTCGATTATCTTACATAGATGAGAGCGCCAAAGCTATGGCTAACCAAACATCATGGCCTTTCTTTGATGAATGTTGGAGAATTGCTGATAGAGCGAGAACGTTTTCCTTTGAAATAGGCCTGCACCCACGGGTCATCATAACCGGCCACGTGTTTCAGTGCCCCCTCTACCATCACTTTTCCATTTTTTAAAACTGCGATTCGATCGCATACGGTATGTAGACTATCCAAATCATGGGTGACCATAAATACCGTTAAGCCAAGAATATCACGTAAGGAGGCTAACAATTCGTCGAATTCAGCCGCCCCAATTGGATCAAGGCCTGATGTTGGCTCATCTAGAAACACCAATTCTGGATCGAGAGCCAAGGCACGGGCAAGGCTAGCACGCTTGATCATGCCGCCAGAGAGTTCAGAGGGATATTTATCTGCAGCATCAGGTGCCAGCCCAACTAACTCAATTTTAACTGCCGCAAGCTCATCCATGAGTGCAGAATCCAAGTTCAAATATTCCCGCATCGGCACTTGGATGTTTTCCTTAACGGTGAGGGAGGAAAACAAGGCTCCGTGTTGGAACAGAACCCCCAGGCGCCGATCTATAGCAATGCGAATTGCTGCATCGGAATGATCATAATTCATGCCGAATAAATCAATCGTACCTGCCTTCTTGGTGGCCAGGCCAAGAATGGTGCGCATCAATACTGATTTACCCGTACCCGAACCACCTACAAATCCGAGTATTTCACCCCGAAAGACATCGATATCTAAACCTCGAAGTATCTTTGCACTGTTGAAGGCGACATGAATATCTCGAGCCTTAAGAATAATTTCGCGGGGGTCTGCCTGAATTACCATGATCAATAACCAATCGCAGCGTAAAACAGGGCGAATAAACCATCGACTACAATCACCGCAAAGATAGAACGCACAACCGCAGCTGTGGTCCGGCGACCCAAATCCTCAGAACTTCCCGTAACATTCAAACCCTCAACAGAAGCAGCTAAACCTATTATTAAAGCCATGAACGGTGCTTTGATCAAACCCGATATCATATGTTGAGGCGGTACATTTTGTTGCAAGGCTTCTAGAAACTGCAGTGGGGTTATGCCGATGTATAAATCAGAGACCACCATAGCCCCCGCCATTCCAGTAAGATCGCTCAGCAAGGTTAAAACAGGCAAAACGATCATGAGCGCAAGAAGGCGCGGGTAAATCAACACACCCACAGGATTAAGCCCGATCACCTTTAGTGCATCGATCTCTTCACGCATTTTCATTGTGCCAATTTCCGCAGTGATCGCACTAC